>JBBQCQ010000352.1:0-5125 GCA_038318835.1 Gemmatales bacterium
CAGGCAGCGCCCGTTCGCCGCTGACGAGCATATTGGACGGCTTGATGTCGCGGTGAATCAGGTTGTTCTCGTGGGCGTGCTGAAGGCCGAGGGCTGCCTGACGGATATACTCGGCGGCCTCCGGACTCGGCAGCGGGCCGAACTCCTTCACCATCCGCGACAGGTCGGAGCCGTACACGAATTCGAGCGCCAGATAGTACCGCCCCTGTGCCTCGTCGGCGTCAAGCAGTGAAACGATGTTCGGGTGGTTGAGCTTGGCCGCTGCCGCCGCCTCCCGCTTGTAGCGGCGGAGAACGGTCGGGTTCGCCATCAGGTGCGCCCGCACGACTTTGAGGGCGACCGTCTTCCCGCTGCCGACCCGGACGGCCTTGAACACCTTCCCCATGCCCCCCTCGCCGACCTTGTCGAGGACGAGGTACGGACCAATAAGCACTTCGTGCAGGCGGTTCAGGCGGACTTTGCGGGCCTGGTAGGCGGTGACGAGTTTGTCGGCGAACAAGCGATCGGCGAGGTTTGGTAGATCGGCCTGGAGTTCGGGCGGATACGCCTCAAGGGCCGCGAGGGGTGCGGGCTTGTAGAGGCCGCTATCGCGAATCGCCTGGAAGAGGTTTTGGGGCGTGAAGGCGGACATCGGGCGTGGTGCTACCGGGAGAGCGGTTCCCACCGCCAATGCGGGCCGTGGTTCTGCAAATTGTACTTCTCAACCGGCCGTGTTGTTCGGGAAAAACCGACCGCACGGGGAAACGAATCGGGCCGCCCCCCCAACGCAGGGGTGGGACAACACGTTACGCGGTGTAAAATCCGATAGAAGAGACTGAATTCGCCCCACACCCAACAGGACGTTCGCCATGACGCCACAACCTGCTCCGCAGTATCCCGGCGGGGAAGCCGCCCCAGCCTACCGCTTCGCCTTTCAGGCGTGGGCGGTGATCTTCTTGCTCGTCATCTGCACGAGCCTCCTCCATTACCTGGGCAGTTGGATCCTCGCCGCCAACCGCTGAGAATGCTTTCGCGGCCTGCCCGCTTCCGCTAACATTGCTGCATGATCGACGCACACATTCACGTCGTGCCGCCGCAGATCCCCGGCGCGGGGAGTCTAGCCCCGATCCTGCGTTTGCCGCCGGATCGCGTCGCGGCCGTCCTCCGTCAGGAGATGCAGACGGCCGGCATTACCCGTGCGTTCGCGATGGGCGAATGGCGGATCACGGCCGACGACCCGCTTGGCATCAACAGCACGCTGATCGTCGCCGACAAGGTGCCGGGCCTGTCGGCCATCGGCATCATGGACCCAATGAAGGACAAGGACGACCACGAACACTTCCGCCGTGTGCATGAAGTGATGGCCGCCGGCCGTGTCGTGGCCCTGAAGGCCTACCTCGGCTACCTGCACTTCGATCCGTCGCACCCGACGTACCGCCGCTACTACGAACTCGCGGAACAATTCGACCTGCCGGTTTTATTCCACACCGGCGACACGTATTCGCCTTACGCGAAGCTGAAGTACGCCCACCCGCTCGGCGTCGATGATGTGGCCGTCGATCACCCGCAGGTGCGGTTCGTGATGGCCCACCTCGGCAACCCGTGGACGCTCGACGCAGGGGAAGTGATCTACAAGAACGTGAACGTCTGGGCCGACCTGTCCGGCCTCGTCGTCGGCGAAGCCGAAGACCTGGCCTACGAAGAGGTGCGCGAGGACCTGGCCGACGTGATCGACCGCGTTCACAAGGCCATCCGCTACTGCGGCCGGCCGAACCGCTTCCTCTACGGCACCGACTGGCCGCTCGTGCCGATGGCCGCGTACCGCGATTTCATCGCCGCGATGGTCCCGCCCGAGATGCACGAACTCGTCTTCCGCGAGAACGCCGAGCGCCTGTTTCGGTTGACGTGAACCCCAGTGATTGCGCCGGTGTCTCCATTCACAAATGAGGACACCAAGATGAGTTCGCTGCTGGCCAGTGGTCAGGTCCGAATGGTCGCCGGGTTCGTTCCAACTCACGCGGACCTTTATCGCCTATTGCTCGCAACAACCGTTTGGGATGATCGAATCCGAGCCAGGAAGTCGGCCAGCTTCGGCACGCCGTACAACTACTCCGGGATCGACTACCCCACGATTGCCTTCCCCGTTCATTTGCTCCCGACCGCGGATCAACTCGAACAGAAACTCGGTTACCGCTCAAACAACTGCCTGGCGAACTTCTACCCTGACGGCGTATCGACGATGGGATTTCATTCTGATTCGACGACCCAACTCGAACCGGGAACGGGCATCGCCATCATTTCGCTCGGTGCGGAACGAACTCTGACGTTTCGGCATCAAGAGGATCGAACTCGACTTGAGTCATTCCGACTGCCCTCGGGTTCGCTCCTGTTCATGTCCGCCGTGATGCAAAACGAGTGGAAACACGCCATTCTGCCAGAGGAGGGTGCCGGCCCGCGAATCAGCCTGACATTCCGTCGGCTACTGTTATGATCTCAGCAAATCGGACAATCCGTTAATAAACATCTCCTTCGCACGTTGTCTTTTCAGACGCGATGGAGGGGCCATGACCACGGATCGCGATTGGGTCGTCGCCGCCGTGCGACAGTACGAACGGCCGCTCTTGGCCTACGTTCGTCGTTTGCTGCCCGATGGCGAACGCGGTCGCGATGTCGTGCAGGATGCGTTCCTGCAACTCTGTCAGCAGCCCCGCGCGGAACTGGAATCGCGCCTGGCCCCGTGGCTGTTCGCGGTGTGCCGGCGTCGCGCCATCGACATCCTGCGAAAGGACCATCGGATGATCGCCACCCTCGACCCCGTGGCCGAGCCGCCCGCCCGCGGCCCGGAACCGACCCACACGGTTGAAACGCAAGACACGACCCGCGTCGTGCTGAGCCATCTCGCGGAACTGCCGGCCGACCAGAACGAAGCCGTGCGGTTGCGGTTCCAGAATCAGTTCTCGTACCGCGAAATCGCCGAGGTGATGGGCCTGAGTGAATCGCACGTCGGCGTGCTGCTGCACCACGCGATGAAAGCCCTGCGGACGAAACTGCCACACTTGGCGTGACTCAATCCCAATACAGCCGCCGGTTTACCGGCGGGTCTTCCGACTCCCAACCGCCGGTAAACCGGCGGCTAAATAAGGAACCACCCATGACCCCCGAAGAGTTCGACTCGAAACTGACCGCCTACGCCCTCAACGACCCCGGCCTGACCGACGCAGAGCGTGGCGAGATCGAGACTCGCCTCCGCGACGACCCGGCCGCCCGGCAGTTACTCGAACAAACGCGGCAACTCGGCCACCTACTCACCACCAGCCTCGCCGCGGAAGCGGAAGCCGCAGAGCCATCGGTCGCACCTTCACCGCCGAGGAAATCGAATCTCAAGCGGTGGGCGATCACGATGACTTCACTGGCGGCCATCGTGATGCTCGCGGTGTTCGCGGGGATGAAGTACACCGAGGCACAACAGGAACACGCGAAGTGGGAGGCGAAGTCGCTGAACGGTGCCGTCGGCACTCAGTCGATGAGCTTGCCACAAAACGAAAGCCGATTCACTGCAGTCCCGGACCCGTTCGGTGACGGCCCGCTGGACGCGACAGTCGCCCCAGTTGTGCGAGAGATTCTGAGGGAAACCAAGCCGATCGACAATTTAGACACGATCGGCGTCACGGGCGATATCGGCAGCGACGCGGCTCTTCAAGGACAGGGCGGTATCGGCTCGTCAGGCCGCTCAGGCTACGCTGGTCGTGCAGGTTTGTCGCGGCCGGTCGCACCGCCGCCGACTCCGTATGACAGGCTCGCTCCCCTGAGCAAAGCGAGGGGCGAATCCGAACCCGGCCACCCGCGGACGCGGTTGTCGGCCCGCGGCGTTGGTAACGCCTTCGACGACCTCCGCGGCGACCAATTTGCCCGCACCCCGTCGCCCGGCGGCGATCAATACCGCCAGCTCATCGAGAACCCGTTCACCCGCGTTGAGGGGCAGGACGCTCTCTCCACCTTCGGCGTGGACGTGGACACGGCCAGTTACTCTATCGTGCGGAACATGCTGAACCACAACACGCTGCCGCACCCGGACGCCGTGCGGTTGGAGGAGATGATTAACTACTTCCCGTACCGCGACGCCCCGCCGGAAGGCAACGACCCGTTCACGGTGCGTGTCGAGATGGCCGGGTGCCCGTGGGCGTCGAAGCACCGACTCGCCCGCGTGTCCTTGAAAGCGAAGCCGATCGACAACGGCAAGCGGCCGGCGAGCAATCTTGTGTTCCTCCTCGACGTGTCCGGTTCCATGAACGAGCCGAACAAACTGCCGCTGGTCAAGGCCGCGATGAAACTGCTCGTCGAGCAACTCGGCGAGAACGACCGCGTGGCCCTCGTCGTCTACGCCGGGGCGAGCGGCCTCGTCCTCGATTCGACGAACGCGAGCAAGAAGGACGCGATCCTGCAAGCCCTCGACAACCTCGCGGCTGGCGGATCGACTAACGGCGGCAGTGGCATTCAGTTGGCCTACGAAACGGCCGTGAAGAACTTCATCGAGAAGGGCACGAACCGCGTCATCCTCTGTACCGACGGCGACTGGAACGTGGGCACGACGGGCACCGACGCCCTTGTGAAGTTGATCGAAGAGAAGAAGCAGACGGGCGTGTTCCTCAGCGTCTTCGGCTTCGGCATGGGTAACCTCCGCGACGAGATGATGGTCCAACTCGCCGGCAAGGGTAACGGCAACTACGGCTACATCGACACCATCGCCGAGGCGAAGAAGGCCCTCGTCGAGCAAATCTCCGGCACGCTCGTCACCGTGGCGAAGGACGTGAAAATTCAGATCGAGTTCAACCCCGCGAAGGTCGCCGCCTACCGGCTCATCGGCTACGAGAAGCGGAAACTGGCGGCCGAGGACTTCCACAACGACAAGAAGGACGCCGGCGAAATGGGGGCCGGGCACGTGGTCACGGCTCTCTACGAACTCGTCCCGGCCGGGGAAGCGTTGAACACCGAGCCGAAGGTGGACCGCCTACGATACCAACCCGCCGAGAAGCCGAAGGCGAACGGGGACGACAAGACCGCGAAGGAAGCGTTCGTCGTGAAGTTGCGCCACAAGCTACCGGACGCCGAGAAGAGCACGCTGCGGGAGATTCCGGTCGGCGACGTG
>JBBQCQ010000353.1:0-5122 GCA_038318835.1 Gemmatales bacterium
CACGATTGGGGTGCGCCGTTCCTGGCCATCGCGGCCCTCGGCGTGGTCGTATGGGTGGTGGCCGCGTTGCGACTGCCGTCGCTGACGCACCACCGCCAAGGCACACATGCTCACCCGCTCGTGCAGTTCGCCGCCGTCCTCCGGCAGCCGAACCATCTGTGGTCGTTCGCGTTCATGCTCGCGATGGTGTTCGGCACGTTCATTATCGTCCCGTTCATCGCCCCGTACCTGCAAGCCAACTGCGGGCGGAGCAAAGAAGACTTGCCGATCGTCTACGCCGTCGCGGGCGTGGGGTCGCTGGTCATGATGAACCTGATCGGCTGGCTGACGGATCGGTTCGGCGCGCGGACGGTCTTCCTGGCAACGGCCGGCGGGGCGGTCGTGATGACCCTGGTCATCACGAACTTGCCGCCGGTAAGTCTGGGCGGCGCGGTGGCGGCGGCGACGCTGTTCATGGTCCTCGCGTCTGGCCGGGTGGTGCCGGCCCAAACGATGATGCTGCGGTCGGCCGACCCAAAGTTGCGCGGCGCGTTCACGAACTTGAATACGGCCGTCTCGCACTTCGCCACCGGCACCGGGCCGGTCATCGCGGGGTGGATCATCGGCGAGGAGCTCGAGGGCGGGCCCCTCACTTATTACTGGCTGGCTGGGTTGGTCGCGGCCGTATTCGGCGTCACCGCGTTGATCCTGTCCTTCCTGCTGAGGCCGGCGGCGAGCGGGAGCCCGCAGATTGTGCCGCCGAATCCCTTCCCAATGGCCCTCGACCCGGACCCATTGCCGGAAGTCGCGGCGAAGTAGCTCTCCGATCTGCAGGCGGAGCGAATTTTCCCAATGTTCGTGCGACGGCACGGCCCCAGTTCATATGAAGGAGATGGAATTGGCTTGGCGATCTACCGCGGAATTGTCCCGCGGACATTGGATCAACTTTTGCTGTCACGTTGCTGGAGTGCCGTTTCAATCGGAGTTTGGAATGGATAGCCCCGCGAAATCGATTGTGATTTTGATGGCCGACGACGACGCCGACGACCGTTTGATGACCCGCGAAGCCTTCGAGAAAAACCGCCTCCCCAACGACCTCCGCTTCGTCGAAGACGGCGTGGAACTGTTGGACTACCTCAAGCGCCGAGGCAAGTACGCCGACCCCGACTCGTCACCACGGCCGGACCTTATTTTGCTCGACCTGAACATGCCGCGGAAAGACGGCCGCGAGGCGCTGAAGGAGATCAAGGCTGACGCCAACCTACGGCAGATTCGCGTGGTGGTGATGACGACGTCAAAGGCCGAGGAAGACATCTCCCGCATTTATGATCTGTCGGCGGCGTCGTACATCGCCAAGCCTGTGTCGTTTCAGGCCCTCGTAGACGTGATCCAGACTCTGGGCAAATACTGGCTGGAAATCGTGGAACTCCCCGCCACCGATCCGCAGCCCTGACGCGGAGAGGCAGACCCGATCTTCTCACCCGGTCGCCGCATCTTCCGGCGGGCGTTCGCCCGTCTCGTGATACTCCCTACGCTGACGGGCGTATTCTTCCGCCGACGCGCTCACGTCTTGCTGCTCGAAGAGTTTCTTAAGGAACGGCACGCACCAGCCGCACCCCGTGCCGGCCCCGCCGCACTGCGAGAGTTGACTCGCGACCTGCGGCCGTTGCGTCCGCAGGTAGGCTACGAGCTTCCGCTTCGACACGCGGAAGCACAAGCAGACAGGGTCGTCCAAATCCATCGGCATCGGCTCCGAATGACTGGGTGGCAATGCCTACATTATCACTCGCCGGGTGCGAACCGTTCCACCCAAAGTCGGGGGTGATTCGTGAATCAGCCGGTTATCCTGTGCGGGCTGGGCCGGGTCGGTTTCCGCATTCTGCAACACCTGAAGGCGGCCGGCGTGCCCGTCTCGGTGATCTCGCAGAACGACCCGACCGACCTGGCGCTGGCTGGCGTGCCGTACATCAAGGGCGACTGCCGCCGGGCCGACCTGCTCGAACAGGCCGGGTTGAAACACGCTCGCGGCGTCATCATCGTGACCAGCGACGACCTGGTGAACGTCTCGACGGCCATGCTGGTGCGAAAGCTCAACCCGGATGTCCGCGTTGTGGTGCGGATGTTCAATCAGAACCTCATCCCGCGTCTCGGGGCAGCACTCAAGAATACTGTGGCTCTCTCGGTGTCGGCCTTGACCGCCCCGCTGCTCGCACTCACTGCCCTGACCGGCGACACGCTCGGCGTTTTTAAACTCGACGACGTACCGCATCAGGTCGCCGAGATTGCGGTGCCCGAAAACTCGGCGATCGCCGGCACTCGCCTCGGCGATCTCGCGAAGCGGCACAAGCTCATGATCCTGTCCCACACGCCGGCCGGCGGTGAGATGAAACTCTGGGAATCTGTTTCTGGCGATACTCGTCTGGCGGTCGGGGACCACCTCGTAGCGTGCGGCCGACCGGAAGACCTGGCCCCCATTCTGGTGGACGAAGACAACCTGTTCGGCGGCGTGCTGTGGGCTGGGTGGCTGCGGCGGCAACTCCGCACCGTCGGCCGCACTATCGGCGCGATCGACCGCCCCGTGCGACTGGCGAGCGCGGGCCTGTTCGTCACGCTGTTCCTCAGCACGCTCGTGGTCCGCTTCGGTGTCGGCACCGCATGGGCCGATAGTCTGTACCAGACTGTCAGCATCGTCGCGACAGGCGGAGAACTCCACGCCGAGTCGCGACCGCCGTGGGCGAAAGTGTTCATCAGTGTCCTGAAAATCGCCGGGGCGGCGTTGCTCGCGATCTTCACGGCCCTCTTCACGCAGTACTTCATCCGCGCAAAACTCGGCGGCGTGTTCGAGGCCCGCCGCATCCCCGACGGCGGGCACATCGTCGTCTGTGGACTGGGCAACGTCGGCTTCCGCTGCGTCGAGGAACTCGTCCGACTCGGCCATCAAGTGGTGGCCATCGAGAACGTCCACGACAACCCCTTCGCTGAAACCGTCCGCCGACTCGGTGCAGCGGTCATCATTGGCGACGCGACCGTCAGCGCGGTGCTGGCGCAGGCTCGCGTCGGCACCGCCCGTTCGGTGATCGCGGCGACCGAGTCGGAGTTGAAGAATCTGGAAATCGGCCTGCTTGCCCGTGAGATGAACTCGACGCACCGCATCGTGGTCCGCCTGACGGAACCGACCTTTGCCGAGGCAGTACGAGAGTCGGCGAACATCAAGCACGCGGTGTCCGTGCCTGCCCTCGCGGCCCCGGCATTTGCCGCCGCCCTCTACGGCGATCGGGTGCAGACGCTCATCACCGTGGGCACCCGCACGCTCGCCATCGTGGAACTGACAGTCCACCCGAACGACCCGTGCCTACACGAGCAATCGCTGTTGGCCACGATGATGGACTACTCGTTCCTGCCGCTTGGCATCGGCGGAAAGCCGCCCTTCCCCCAGGACGGACTACCGAAAGCACTCCGGTTGCAGGCCGGAGACAAGCTCACCATCGTGGCCGAACTCTCGGCTCTGGAGCGACTCGTACGCCGCGAGCCAGCCACGACCGACCGCCGTGTGATGGTGGAATCGTACCCGTACTCGGCACGAGACTTGTTGTCATCTTTGGTGCGGACGAACCGCCGCTGCTCTGCGGAGGAAGCCGCCGCCTTCGTCGCGGAAACGCCGTTTGTGCTCGCGGAGAAATTGACCGCGGGGGAAGCCGAAGAACTCCTGGCGCTCGTGGAGCGGAACAAAGTCGATGCGAAGGCGGAGCAGTTGTGACGAATCTCGAAGCTGCCCGATTCAGTCCGCGGGGCTGCGGCCGATTCCCTGTCGGGCGGCAGTGGCAAAATGCCGAAAGTGGACGGTGCGAGATCTTGCCCGTTGGATTCTTCCCAGAGATGGGGCACGAAATGCTAAGTCGTTGGATTTGTGCCGTGGTCGTGTTGGGGACGGTTTGCGGTGGATCGAATGGTGCGGATGACCACTACTTCATGCTCATATTTGGCTCGCAGCGCATCCCCCGCAACCCAAACTACGCCCACACATTCGCTACCTTCGTCCGCCAGTCGGGCGATACAGGCCAACTCGAATCGCACACGATCAGTTGGCTGCCGGTGAAGTTCCCGATTCGGCTTCAAGCGATTCGCGCCGAACCGGGACACAACTATGGCCTCGAAGAAACCCTTCGCCTCGTGCAGGCCGATGGGCAGCGGGTTTCCCTGTGGGGGCCGTATGAGATTGAGACGCGGTTGTACGATCGGGCGTTGAAACAAATCCGGCTGCTAGAGAGTGGCACGGTCCGGTACAAGGCGAACGACGGGTTCTACCGGAGCGACAATGTGAGTAATTGCATTCACGCCGTGGGTGTGCTGTCGGAGGGACACCGGCTGCGGATTATCAGCCCCGGTTGGGGCGACACCGCGAGTCACTTCGTGCTGGAATCGCTGATGCCGTGGATCGTCGATCGCGCGAAAACGCACGACGGCATCGCGACCGCCCTGGGTCTGGATGCGTACCCGATCGCGTATCGGAAGGCATACGAACGGCCGATCCTCAAGCCAATCACCGGCGTGCAGTTGTTCCTACACGACGGCTTGCCGGTGCCGACCTATGGCCCCCCGCCACAGCGAGGCCGGCAATACCTTCGCGATTGATTTTCAGAGACGCGGGTGGGAGTCGAACCCACTTCTACCGGGTTGCAGCCGGCCGCCCGTCCGTCTGGCTCCCGCGTCAGACCAGTGGGGAGTGGAAACGGTCTCCACTCCCCATTGGGAATGTCCCCGCCAGGAGTCGAACCTGGCCTACGACCTTCGCAGGGTCGCGTGCCTCCACCACACCCCGAGGACTCGTTGACACCAAGACCGGCCACGAGGTGCAAAGGTTCGCTCAGCTGCGAGCAAATCGGTTTTTTGGATTTCAGTTGACAATTCCCGGAGTTCCGACCACACTCTAATCAGCTTCTTTCTGATGGTCCCACCACTCCTCCCTGTCCTCGGTGCCGTATGTTCAACTTTCTCGGCTCCCCGACCGGCTCCTTTTGCGACGGTGTGTCGCGGCGGAACTTCCTGAAAGTCGGAACCTTCGGTGCAGGTCTGACGCTTGCCGATGTCTACCGAGCGCAGGCCGCCGCGAAGAAGACCGACGGCACCCGGTCGAAGGCGATGA
>JBBQCQ010000354.1:0-5118 GCA_038318835.1 Gemmatales bacterium
CCGTGCGGTCGTAGACCGGCTCGACCTTCACGTTCCCCGGTAGGCTTGCCTTCACCGTGTCGAGTTGCTTCTTGAGGTTCCACGTCACCTCGTGACTATTCTCACCCATCGTCATAAAGCCGAGGCCGAGGACAACTTCGCCTTTGCCGTCGGCCGTCACTGCCCCTCGGCGGACCTCGTAGCCGATCTGCACCTCGGCCACATCGCCGAGCAACACAGGCACGCCGACCTTCGCATGAAGTTGAATCTGCCGGATTTGCGCGAGGGTGGTCGTGCGGCCGAGGCCTTGCACGAGTAGCGTGTTCGCGCCGCGGTCGATGACGCCGCCGCCGACGTTCTGGTTATTCTCGCGAATCGCGCTTGTCACCGCATCGAACGTCAGGCCGTATTTGGCGAGCTTCGCCGGGTCGATGCGCACCTGATACTGCCGCTCGAAGCCGCCCCATGAGTTGACCTCGGCTACCCCCGGCACGCGGCGCATCTGCGGCCGCACGATCCAGTCATGGACCGTCCGCAGTTGGGTGATGTCGTCCCCCTTGCCGGTGACGACATAGTGGAAGACTTCGCCGAGGCCGGTGGAGACCGGCCCCATCTTTGGCCGGTCCAGCCCTTGCGGAAGTTGCACGGTCGATAGCCGCTCGGTGACGAGTTGGCGGGCGAAGTAGATGTCGGTGCCGTCGGCGAAGAGGAGCACGACCTGCGACAGCCCGAACTTCGAGATCGACCGCATCTCCTCGACCTTCGGCAAGCCGCTGAGGGCCTGTTCGAGGGGGACGGTGATTTGCTGTTCGCACTCTTCCGGCCCGAGAGCCGGGGCGACGGTATTGATCTGCACCTGCACCGGCGTCGTGTCCGGCAGGGCGTCAATGTCCAGTTGCCGCATGGCGAGCACGCCCCCGCCCGCGGCCGCCACAGCAGCGAGGATGACCGCCCAGCGGTACGTCAGCGAAAAGCGAATGATGGCGTCGAGCATGGTGGTTCCAGGTACCTTCACCCCCGGAGGGGTAAAAAACCGAAATCGGGGATCACTTCGCGCTGTGACACGCACACCCTTCGCCGAGGTTGCCGCGGAGGAGTTCCGTCAGCAGGAGGCCGCTACCCGTTGTGACGATTAACTCGCCGGGCAGGAGGCCGACCACTTCCGCCCGCGTCTCGGTCTTCGCCCCGGTGCGGACCTTGCGGACGTGGAACACCTTCGCCGCGCCGTCCTTTAGGTAGTCCTTGTCGCGGACGAAGACAATCTGGCAGCACCCTTCGGAATGGACCGCCTCGATCGGCACCGACACGACTGCTGGTTCCTCGCGTAAAATCACGCGGCCGGAGCCGAAGGTGTTCGCCCGCTGCTGGCCCTCCGGGTCCGCGAGGTTGGCCCGCACCTTCACCGTGCGCGTCTTCGCGTCGGCTTGCGTGCTGATCCAGGAGAGGGTGCCCGTCAGTTCGTCCGGCCCGCCGTCGGGCTTGAACCGCACCGTTTGCCCGGCCTTGATGCGGCGGGCATCCTCGGCCTTCACGTCGAAGGTCAGCCACAGGAATCGCGTATCGACGACCTCGAACAACGTGCGGGCCACGTCCACGACTTCGCCCATGACCACGTCGCCCAAAACGATGACGCCGTCCTGCGGCGACACCAGCGGCAGCAAGTTCGACGTGGGCGTGTCCAGGGTGCGGGCCACGTCCGCCGGGATGCCGAGGAACTGCACCTTCGCTTTCAGTTGGTCGAGTGTGCCGCCCTTCAGATCGGCGGCGGTCAGCGGCAGCCCGAGGTTCACCAGGCTCTGTCGGGCGGCGTCGAGGCGAATCTCCGCCTCCTGCACGGCGGCTTCGGCCTCTCGCACCCGCGACTCGGGGATGGCCCCGCCGGACCCCTTCACAATGGCGAGTGTCTGCGTCTTCAGTTGCACCAGGCCGAACGCTTGCAGGAGTTCCGTCTTCGCCTTGCCGACCTCGTTCGCATCCACGAGGGCGAGCACATCGCCGCGGGTCACGCGGTCGCCGAGTCGCTTGAAAACGCGGGTCACGCTGCCAGGCGACCGGCTGGACAGGTGCGCCACACGCGTCTGGTCGTAGCCGATCTCGCCGGGAGCGGTGACGAACTCGACGGCGGAGGCCGTGCCGACCGGTTGGACGGCCACGCCGGACTTGTCCGCGGCGGCCTCGTCGGTGAACTGAATCCGCCGCTGGTGTGTCTTGCAGATCGGGTTATTCTCTTGCCGCGGGGCGAAGGCGAGGGTCTGCTTCGCCCGCTCCAACTCGGCCGGCGAGACGGCGGGCGTGGTCGCCAGTTGCGCGAGCGACGGGTTACACAACACGCACTCGGGGATGCCGTGGATTCGGCACCAGCCCTTCGACGGCAACCGCGGCATCAGCGATTCATCGCACTCGACGCAGATCGACTCCGGCACGGTATGCTCACTGCACCAGTCGTCCGCCGGTTCGGCCGGTTCCGTCATCGCCGAGAACTTCGGCAGTGCCCACCCGGTGTGGTGCCCCCACCAGCCGACGGCGATAAGCCCGGCCAAAACGATGAGCGTCGGCATGGCGTGTAGGGCCGCACTCAAAATGGAACGCGCCGAGCGCGAAGACGGATCGGTCATGGGAAACCCGGTGGAGTGGAGGGTTGACAGCAGTGGACGTGCGGGGACTTACAGAACGAGCGCGCAGTGCGAAACATAGAGGGGCTGACGCGAAGGGAAATCGGCGGATACCAGACGAGTGGGAAGGAGCGAGGGGTATTCGCGGACCGCGAAAGTCGGCGGTGCAGGCGTGGCCGCGAAGTCGAGGGTCACGACCGTGGCAGACGGTTGCGGGGCGTCGATCTGCATGGAGGCCGGGCAATCGGATTCGTGGTCGTCGTGTGGCGGGGCGTTCGTCTCGGTGGTGTGGTCCGGTTCCCCGGCGTGGCAGGTGCAAAGGCCAGATGGCGCGAGCAATCCCCCGCACGCGATCAGCATCAGCACTCGCAAGAACTGCAACAAAAACACGACTCCGGGCAGAGGGAACACCACAAGTGTACCCGCTCGCGGTCCGGCCGTCAATTCCCACGCGGTATAACCGCGTGCCGCTCGGCTGGACAATTTGCCCGCGAATCGGCACACTTGAGCCGGTTCCCCCACCCTCGAAGGTTTCGCCCATGATGATCGTTCTGTACCTCGCCCTCGGTCTCGCGACCGTCGTCACACTTCTGCTGCTCGTAGCCGCGTTCCGCAAGCCGGACTTCGTCATCGAGCGTTCCGCCACGATCGATGCTCCACCTGCAGCGATTTTCCCGGAGGTAAACGACCTGCACCAGTGGGCCGCCTGGTCGCCGTTCGAGAAGTACGACCCGAAGATGATCAAGACGTTCAGCGGCCCGCCGGTCGGCATCGGGACAAGCTACCACTGGATCGGCAATGCGAAGGCCGGTGAGGGCCGTATGACCATCATCGAGAGCCGGCCGAGCGAACGCATCCGGATGAAACTGCAATTCGTGAAGCCGTTCCGCTGCTCGAATGATGTGGAGTTCACGTTCATGCCGGAGGCGAACCAGACCCGCGTGACGTGGCGGATGAGCGGTCAGAATGCGTTCATTCCTCGCGTGTTCGGGCTGCTCGTAAACATCGACAAGATGGTCGGCCGAGACTTCGAGAGGGGTCTGGCTTACCTGAAGTCCATCGCCGAAGGGAAGGGCGAACAGGCCGACGCAGCGTGATCGTGCCTTTCGGTTGCTCAGGGCGTGCCCGCAAAGTGGTCACGCCAGATGTTTTTGACCTCCTCGAAGTCCCATTTTTACAGCGTTCGCACGCTGGCTTGGCTGTTGGCGTCGGAATTGCTCAAACTTCCCCCACTCGAATCGGCATTCCCAGTCACCCACCCGAACTTTTCGGGATTACACCGGGGTCGCCGTGGTCAGTCGGGATGAACTCGTCGTCAAGTCGCTCGGCCCGTGCCGGGTCGATTCCCCCTTGCTGCCGTTGCTGGATCAGCGGCAGCGAAGTTATTACAACGTCGACGAGACCGACCGCGTGCTCTTCGACGACACCGCATCGGCTTTGCTCGCGCGGGGCGTGCCACTCGACCAAATTCCCGGCTTCGAGCCGGCCGGACCGCGGCGGAAAATCTTCTTCGACCCGTCGAAGACGCGGGCCGGCATCGTGACCTGCGGCGGTCTGTGCCCCGGCTTCAACGACGTGATTCGCGGTATCGTGATGGAGTTGCACCACCTCTACGGCGTTCGCCGCATCCACGGCTTCTGCAACGGCTACCAGGGGTTTATCCCGAAGTACAAGCGGCCCGTTCTCGAACTCAACCCCCAGAACATCAGCCAGATTCACGAGCACGGCGGCACCATACTCGGCACGTCCCGCGGCCAGCAAGACCCGGCCGAGATCGTCGACTGTCTGGAGCGGCTGGGCATTAACGTGCTCTTCGTCATCGGCGGCGACGGCACCCTGCGCGGTGCGCAGGCCATTAGTCGCGAAGTCGAGGCCCGCGGCGCGAAGATCGCCGTCGTCGGCATACCGAAGACGATCGACAACGACATCTCGTTTATCGACCAGAGTTTCGGCTTTCAGACGGCGTTCTCGGTGGCGGCCGACGTGATCCAGACGGCCCACGTCGAGGCGAAGGCGTCGCCCAACGGCATCGGCCTCGTGCGGCTCATGGGTCGGCATTCGGGGTTCATCGCCTGTTACGCCTCGCTCGCCCGCAACGACGCGAACTTCGTGCTGATCCCGGAAGTGCCGTTCCAACTCGACGGGTTCCTGGAAGCGGTCAAGAAGCGAGTGACGGCTTCCGGGCACGCCGTGATCGTCGTCGCGGAAGGAGCGGGGCAAGACCTGCTCGGCGGGCACGGTGGCGACACCGATGCATCCGGCAACGCGAAGCTGATCGACGTGGGCTTGTTCCTGAAGCAGAAGATCACCGATTCCTTCGCCGCGGCGAACGTGGAATTGAACCTGAAGTACTTCGACCCGAGTTACTTCGTCCGCAGTGTGAAGGCGAACCCATTCGACGCGGTCTTCTGTCTGCGGCTGGCGCACAACGCTGTTCATGCGGCGATGGCTGGGAAGACCGAAGTGCTGATTAGCCGGTGGCACCAGCGCTTTGTGCTGCTGCCGATCCCGTTGGCCGTCCGCGACC
>JBBQCQ010000355.1:0-5112 GCA_038318835.1 Gemmatales bacterium
ACTCGACTGCCCCGCCGGGCGGAATATTGACCTAAGCTTCCCGGTCAAACCGTCCCCCATGACCAGGCAGCCGATGCCGCCGATTCACACCCTGTCCGCACCGTCGGAGCGGCCCTACGCCAAGACGCCCGGCTACGAGCCACTGCCCGGCTACCGTATCCTCGAACCACTCGGCCGCGGCGGGTTCGGCGAAGTCTGGCTGTGCGAAGCTCCCGGCGGATTGCACAAGGCTATCAAGTTCGTCGCCGGGCCGGGTGACGACACGTCCGACCATTTGCTCGCCCAGGAGTTTGAAGCCTTCCAGACGATCAAGGCGATCCGCCACCCGTTCCTGCTGCAACTCGAACGCGTCGAATTGCAGAAGAACGAACTCGTCATGGTCATGGAGTTGGCCGACGCCCACCTCGAAGACCGCTACCGCGAATGCCGGGCCGAGGGGCTGAACGGCATCTCCCGGCAAGAACTGCTCGGCTACCTCATCGACTCGGCCGAGGCGCTCGACCACATCAGCCACAAGTACGGGCTGCAACATCTCGACGTGAAGCCCGCCAACCTGTTCCTGCTCAGCGGGCACGTGAAGGTCGGCGACTACGGCCTCGTCGCCCGGCTGACGGCCGAGGGCGGGGCCAGCCCGATCCTCAACCGCGGGATGACGCCCAAGTACGTCGCCCCGGAAGTCCTCCGCGGCCAGGTTCACCCGCGGTCGGACCAGTACAGCCTCGCCCTCGTCTACCAGGAACTGCTCACCGGCAGCTTCCCGTACATCGCCCGCACGGCCCAGCAGATGATGCTCGCGCACGTGTCGTCGAGGCCCGACCTGTCGGCCCTGCCGCCGGGCGATCAAGCCATCGTCGCGAAGGCACTGGCGAAGAACGCCGACGACCGCTATCCGTCGTGCCTCGCCTTCGTCCAGGCTCTCATCACCGCCCCCGTGGACACGCCGAACGAAGACGACGCCATCGACGACACGGCCTACGACGCCGGTCCCGGTCAGTCTCAACAGGCGACGGATCGCATGGTGAAGCCGGAGACGATGCCGCCGGGCTGGCTGCCGCCGAAGCCGCAAACCCAGCGGCCGCCGTCGCTCGTCGGCGTGCCGGCCGGATCGCTGGCCACGACGCAACCCCGCGGTGGCAGCAGCACCATCCCGGCCCGCCACGGCGAGTCGCTGCCGGCCCTCCGCACCGTGGACCGTGCGCCGCAGAAGAACCCATCGGGCACCGTGGCCGCCCCGCAAACGCGAACCGCCGCCCGGCAACCGACCGGGGCGAAGACGGTATTCGCGGAAGCCGAACCCCTCGACCTGACGCCGGCCCCGCGGCGCGACGGCATCCGCCTGCCCGCGATTCGCTCGGTGGTGACGGTTTCAACCCTGCTCGGCTTCGACGTGCCGCAAGCCGTCATCTGGGCTGACCAGATCATTGACTCGGTGCTGGCGAAAGCGGCAGCCGGCGGGCACGCCCCGAAGATGCCCGGCGACGTGGGCCGACGGACCGACGGCACCTGGGTGAGCCGCTTCCCCACGACCATGCTCGCGTCGATGCTCGCGCTCAAGTGCGAGCCGATGATCGACGCCGGGTGGTTCGACGAGATCGTCCAGACCGACGACCACCAGTTCGTCCTCCGCCAGTACATTCAGGCCGGCGGTCTGTGGGGTCGCCTGTCGGGCAAGAAGGCCGGGCTAGAAGTGACGATCAACTGGCCGAAGACCCGCGGGTGCGGCGAGGTCGAACTGCTCGGCAGTCTGTTCGGCACACCAGACACCGCGTTCGTCCGGGACTCGCTCGACGTGCTGCCGAAGCTGATGGCCGAGGTGCGGACGCAGTTGCAGAACGTGGAAGACCGCCGCAAGACGCCGCGGCTGCCGACCAACCTGCCGGTGACGCTGTACCCGATCGCCGACGACGGGTCGGTGCTGCCCGTGATCGCCGCCCGGTGCCGTGACGTGTCGGCCGGCGGCCTGTGCTGCACGACGGCCGTGCAGCCGGCCACTCGCTACTGTTTCGCCGCCTTCGAGGGCTGCGGCGTCGCCGACGGCATGGCCGTCTTGTTGCGACTGCAACGCGTCCAGCCGAACGTGACCGAGTACGTCATCTCGGGCAAGTTCCGCACTGATTTGTGACGCCGCCGATCAGTCGTCCCGCGGGAGTTCGCCGTCGAGTTTCCGCAGGGCGAAGTTCCGCACCGCGAAGTAGTCCCGATCCTCCTCGAACCCGTGTCGCACGACCACAGCCGCCATTCCGGCTACCATGTTGATGTAGGTGCAGTCGCCGACGACCTCGACATTTTTCATCCGGTCCCACCGGACCTCAACCCGCATCGCCCCGTCTACCATCACGAGAGTTTCTTCGGTCAGGACAAGCTCGACCGTCGTGGTCTCGTAGCCCAACTCCGCAACGTTCGACCGCACGGCCGCGGCCACCTTCCTCCAGATGACCTTCGGGATGATTACCCACAACACGATTCCGACCGCGGCGAGCACCGAGGCGACGGCAATACCGAACGGCCGCGGGAGGAAGTACGCCTCCGCGGCGGCCACGGCCGCGAACAGGAACAGCATCCAGAACCGTCGGTACCAGACGACCCAGCGGAGCGACGACAGCCCGCGGCCGCGGTGGAGCGCGAAGCCCACATAATCGTCGAACGTGCGGACGTAATGAACCTTCAACATCACCGCCCCCACCGGAAACCCGTTCGCACGGCCGGGTTCACCACCTTCTCGGCCGGCCACTCGCCCGCCCACAACGCCGCAATCGCCTCGGCCGCACTGCGGGCCATGTCGCCGAGTGACTGCGTGTCCACGCCGGCCGCGTGCGGCGTCAGCAGCACGTTCTCGAACGCGAACAGCGGGTGATTCGCGGGAGGCGGTTCCTGTTCCAGCACGTCGAGTAACGCTCCCGCAATCGTCTCTGCCTTCAGGGCCGCAACCAGATCGACTTCGTTCACCAGCCCGCCGCGAGAGGTGTTCACCAGCACGGCCGTCGGCTTCATCTTCGCGAACGCGGCCGCGTTCATCACGTGCCGCGTGCCCGGCGTCAGCGGCAGATGCAGCGAGAGAAAGTCCGAAGTTGCGAGCAAGTCCGCGAACGAGACGAGCTTTACGCCGTGGGCGGTCGCAAACGTGGCGTCGGCGGCTGGGTCGTGGGCGATCACGGTCATGCCGAAGGCGGTGGCCCGCGTGGCGACGGCCTTGCCGATGCGGCCGAGGCTGGCGAGGCCGAGCGTCTGCCCTCGCAGTGGCAGGCTGAAGTGCCGCGGCCACCCGCCGGCCCGAATGGTGTTCGTGCGGCCGACGATGTGCCGGGTGAAGGAGAGCATCAGCGCGAAGACATGCTCGGCCACCGACTCCTGATTCGTGCCCGGAGCGGTGCAGACGGCCACCCCGGCGGCCGTGGCCGCGAGCGTATCGATGGCGTCGAACCCGACGCCGACGCGGGCCACCACCCGCAGTTGCGGATGTTCCGCGAACAGGTCGGCCGTGTACGCTTCCGACCCGGCGATGGTCGCCTCGACGCCGACGAGGGCGGGCCTCAGTTCCGACGGCGTGAGCAAGTTCGCCTCGCCGGCCGACGGGAAGACGAGCGTCAGCCCGGCGGCTTCGAGCACCTCGCGGAACCGCGGGGCGAAGGCCACGACTTCCCGCGGCGTGACGAGGACATTGGGCATGGGGAGGCTCAGGGCTTGAAGAGTTTGACGACGGCGTCGCGAACTTTGTCGAACCCGGCGGACGTCAGCACGCCGACCGCTCGGACGATCAGTCCACCGCTCATTGTGAACAGCTTACCAGGTCGGGCGTAACTCGCGACCAGTAGCCCGCCGGACGCGAAATCCATCGCGTCCAGCGGAACCGCGTCGGGATCGCCGTAGGCGTTGCTCGTGATTTGGCAGAGTATGACGTCCCCGCGGCCGGCGTTGGCCAGACACACGGCGGGGCGAACTTTGTTTGTGATAGGTCGGAGAACGGGAACGGTACGAGGACTACTTCACCGGCTGAAGATGCTGCCACGCGGCCTCCTCCTCCGGCCGGTTCCAGTCTTCCGCGAGGGCCATCTCCGACAGAAGGGCCGTTTCGTTCGCCGGGTCGGCTGGTTCATCCAGGATCGTGACAAGGACGCGCCGCCGGCCGTCGATGTGAACGTGCGTCGGCAGATACACCCGGCCAGAAGAATCGACCACGGCTTCCACCGTCTGGATCATTCTTACACTCCGCTTCGCCGCCGGGCGTCATCCGTCGCCCGGCGGCTCACAAAACCGTTACGCCTTGATGATGTCCTTCACGGTCATGCCGCTCGGAATCATCGGCAGCACGTGCTCCTGGTGCGGCACGTGCACGTCCAGCACGAACGCCCCCGGTGATTCGATCATCTCGATCAGGGCCGCGTCCAGGTCTTTCTTCTCGCTGATGACCTTACCCCCGACACCGAAGCCTTTGGCGATGGTCACGAAGTCCGGGTACGGGTCGTTCGTCTCGCCGGCGCCCAGGTAGGTGTGGCCGCGGTTGCTGCCAAAGAAGCGGTCCTCCCACTGCACGACCATGCCGAGGTGCTGGTTGTTCAAGAGCAGCACCTTCGCCGGAATCTTCTCCGTGTGGCAACAGGCCAGTTCCTGGATGTTCATGAGGAAGCTGCCGTCGCCGTCGATGTCGATGCACAGGTTGTCCGGGTGCGCCACCTGCGCGCCCATCGCGGCCGGCAGGCCGAAGCCCATCGTGCCGAGGCCGCCGCTCGTCACCCACTTGCGGGGTTTCGTGAACGGGAAGTACTGCGCCGCGAACATCTGGTGCTGGCCGACGCCCGTGGTGATGATCGTTTTGTCGAGCTGGCCGCGTTCCTTCAAGATTTCGTGCAGTCGCTTGATGACGAACTGCTGGTTCATCCGGCCGCCGCCCACGTCGGTGAACTTCATCGGCTCTTGTTCGCGCCACTCGTCCACCTGCCGCAGCCAGTCGGTGTACCGGCCGCCGCTCGTCAGATCGACGTAGTTCGGCTCCTTCATCATCGTGTTCAGGTCTTCGAGGGCCAACCGCAGGTCGCCGTGGACCGGGATATGGGCGAGCTTGTTCTTGTGAATCTCGCTCTGGTCGATGTCGATGTGGACGATCTTGCCGTGCTT
>JBBQCQ010000356.1:0-5102 GCA_038318835.1 Gemmatales bacterium
GCTCGAAGTCGGCACGACGTACCGCCTGGAGTTCGCCTTCGTGGACCGCCGGGCGATGCTGGCCATCAACGGCGTCGAGCCGGTCGGCCCGCTCGACCTGCCCGCCCCGCCCGCGGTGTACGCCCAGCGAGGCCAGGTGACGCGTGGTGATGTGCGACGGCCAACCGCCGGTCGTGATTTTGAACGACCGCCTTGTTCGTTTCCACCGCGGCCCACTGCTCGTGGGCGATGCCGCACGCTGGAACGGCGGCCTGATCCTCGACTTGAACGGCGACGAGCAGTCCGACTTGGTTCTACTGCCGGTCGGGGCCAAGCCGACGGTCTTCGCCAGCGTGCCCTCCGGCGGATTCGCGACCGGGGAGACCGACTCTTCGCCCGTGATTCAAGCCCAGGCGATTGACCTCGATCACGACGGGCGAACCGACGTGGTCGGCCTATCGGCGGACCGCAAGCCGGTCGTCCTCCGTGGCGAGGGAAAACTTCTCGCCACGGACAAGCCGTTCGGCCCGACGCCGGACGCGATCCCGGACCTGCTCGCCGTGGCCATGTGCGACGTGGATGGCGATTGCCAGAACGATCTGCTCGCTTGGTCCGCGGCGAAGGGGTTGATGCTGTTTCGCAACCTCGGCACCCAGAACCACGGGCTTCGCCTGCACCTGTCCGGCAAGCGCGAGCGAGAGGCGGCCCGCACGAACCACGACGCCATCGGGGCGAAAGTGACGGCATACACTGGCCCCGTCCGCACGCTGATCGAGAACACTACCCTGTCGGCCGGCCTCGGGCAGTCGAGCCTCCCGCTCGACTTCGGCATCGGCCGGGCAACCGTCGCGAACGCCGTGCGAATCGCATGGCCCGACGTGGTGCCGCAGGCGGAAATCGCGGTGCCGAGCTGCCAGGTTCAGCGGATCGCGGAAACGGATCGGCGGTCCTCGTCGTGCCCGGTGCTGTTCACCTGGGACGGCACGAAGTTTCAGTACATCACCGACTTCCTCGGAGCCGGCTCCGTCGGCGAACTTGGGGCCGACGGCAGCACCCGCCCGCCGCGACCGGAGGAGAGCGTGAAGATCGAAGCGGGGCAACTCGTGCCGCGCGACGGCCGGTATACCATCGTGATTGCCGAGCCGATGGACGAGATTCTGTACCTCGATCACCTTCGCCTGGATGTGATCGACCACCCGGCCGATGTCGTCGTGTACCCGGACGAGCGGTTCGCCACCACCGACCCGCAGCCGACGCAAGAGGTGCTGTCGTTCCAGCGGCGGTTCTCGCCCATCCGCGCGACCGACCACCGCGGGCACGACATGACGGCCGCTCTCGCATCGCGCGACCACCGCACGGCCGATGGCTTCCGGCGGCGTGCGTGGCACGGCTTCGCCGAGGATCACTTCGTCGAACTCGATTTCGGTCCACAACTCGCCGGCCTTGACCCGACCGCGCCACTGTACCTGGTTCTCGCCGGGTGGACCGACTACGCCTACCCGGAGACGATCTATGCCGCGCAGCAAGCCGGCGTGCCGATGAAGCCGCCGGTGCTGGAGAAACTCGCGGCCGACGGGTCGTGGCAAACGGTCGGCGAGATCGGCTTTCCGGCCGGACTGCCCCGCGTGATGACTTCGCCGGTCAAGGGGCTGGCCGGGTCGCCGACGACGCGCCTCCGAATCCGCACCAACATGCACGTCTACTGGGATCGCGTTCAGTTGGGCGTCGCCGAGACGATGCGGCCCCTCACGCATTCGCTGCCGGTGACGGCGGCCAACCTTACGCACCGCGGGTTCGCGAAGGAGATTCACCCGAACGGCCAACGCTCGGCCGACTACTCTCACGGGCAACTCGAACCGGCGACGTATTCCCGCTGGCCCGGCAAGATCACGCGACTGGGGAACGTGACGGAACTGCTAACCGCGAACGACGACCAGTTCGTGATCTGCGGCCCCGGCGACGAGATCGCTGTCTCGTTCGACGCGGCGGCATTGCCTGTGCTGCCCGCCGGCTATCGGCGGTCGTTTGTGTTGCGCTCGCATGGCTACTGCAAGGACGCGGCCCCGTTCACGGCCACATTCGGCGCCGTGGGGCCGCTGCCGTTCCGCGGCATGAAGAGCTTCCCGGACGGTGCGGCCGACCGGCGGAATGCTCCCGCCGGTCAAGAGGCTTACGACCGCATCTGGAATACCCGCACGGTCGGCCCCCGGTGAACCCGTCACCGTGGCAACTTCGCGGCGGGTTCTTCGAGTCGCGCCAACGCTTGCGCGGCCCGCGAATCGTCTGGGTTGGCCAATAGGGCGGCCCGCCGCAACGACTCCTTCGCCTCGGCCGGCTTGTTCATCGCGGCGTAAGTCTGGCCCAGCAGCAGGTGCCCCTCGCCCACGTCGGGGTGCCCGGCGACGTACTGCTGTAACAGTAGGACGCCCTCTTTCGGTTGATCGAGAAACCGCGAGAGGGCGGTCCCCTTCAACAAGATCGCCTTCCCAAAATCGGGTTCCACGGTGAGGACCTTGTCGAACTGCCCGACGGCCTGCGTGAACCGCCGCCTGGCCGCGTCGGGTTGGTTGAAGCTCATAAGTTGCTCGCCGTCGTCGAACAGCACCAGGCCGAGCTTGTACCGGATCGGCAAGTCGTTGGGGTGGGCATTCACCCCGGCACCGAGCGTTCGGATCGCCTGTGGGCGATCGCCCAACGCCAACTGCGCCTGACCCACGAGCAAATTCACGCGTGGGTCGGGTGACGATCCCACCAGTGGGGCCAGGACCTTCTCGGCTTCGGCCGGCTGCTTTCGGCTTAGCAACTGCGCGGCCCAGCCCAGGCGACCCGCCACGGTGTGATCGTGCTTGGGCACGTCGTCGGCGAAGGGGTCCGCCCACGGTTCCTCGGCCGTTCGAGCGGCGAGTTGGCTGGTGTGGGCCGCGAAGGAAGGCCGGCCCTGGCGAAGATAGAGTTGGGATTCCAGGGCGAGCGCCTGGCGGGCCGCGGAAGGATGGTTGTGAACTTCCAGCAGGTACTCGGCCGCCCCCTGGTCGTCGCCATCCAGCAAGGCGATACGGGCTGCGGCCAGTTTTGATCGCGGCGACGCGAACGGGCCGGGGCCAAGGGCAGCTTTCGCGTCGGCCAGACGGTCGGCGGCGAGAAGCGACTCGACGAGGTGACTGCGAATGGCGTCCCGAACCGCGGCGTCCGCCGGTTCGGCCTTCCGTGCTTTTTGGAACCAACCGACTGCGAGGTTCGGGTCCGTAGGGGCGACGTGGGTGCCCATCAGGTACGGCCATCTCGCCTCGGCCGGGTCGAGGGCGGCGGCGGTGGCGAGGGCGATGTCGGCTTCGGATTGGAATTCGTAGGCGCGAAGGGTGAGGCCGTACTCGCCCCACGCGGTGGCCGACCGGAGATTCTCGACCACCTTCTGGCGAGCCTGCCGGATGTCTTCCCGAACGATCGGATCGACGGCGGCGGCGAACGAAGCTTCTGGGATGGGGGGCAGGCTCACGCGGTTGGCCGCCCACCAGGCGAGGGCGAGGCCCGCCGCAAGGAAGGCGATCAGGATCAAACCCCGGCGGTACTTGTAGACTCGGTTCACGTCCCCACCTTGCTCCCACGGACGGTTATTTCTGCAATTCCGCAAGCCGCTGCCGCGGCCGCGTCTCGCGGGGGTTCGCCAGACGAACGGCCTGTTCGACGGCCTGAATCGCTTCCGCTTTCTTCCCCTTCGCGGCCAGAATGTCGCCCAGGATTAGGTACGCTTCCCACTCTTCGGGCCGTAGACTGATGCACGATCGCACGGCCGGCTCGGCCCGGTCGTACTGGCCCAGGGCGATCAGCGCCTTCGCCTGGTAGAAGTAGCCGGGGGCGTAGTCGGCCTTCAGTTCGACCGCCTTCTGGAAGGAGCGGATCGCCTTCTGGTACAGGTCGTTTGCCGGTTCGCGACTGCCGAGGGATTCGAGCCGTTCCGCCTTCCCAAGCTCGGCCATGGCGAGCGAGGCGTGCGACATGACCAACGTCGGGTCGGCCAGCAGCGCATCCTCCAGAGCCGCGACGGCTGCATCATACTCCTTCAGGTTCACCATCGTGCGGCCGTAGACGAGTTGATGTTCGGCCGTGGGGTACAAGTCGACGAGCTTGCGAGCTACGATCGCGGCCTGGGGATACTCCCGGTTGGCTTCGAGTTGCGTGACATCGTTGATTAACACCTTCGGCCCACGACGGTACTGCGAGAGTTCTTCGAGGAATGGGTCCGGCCAGCCCCGATCCGGGGGGAGCAAGGACGACGCGTACTCGTATCCGTCGGCGTACGCCGTTTGGTTCTTCCGGCGGTAGATCGCCGCCAGGGCTGCGGAGGCTTTCTTCTGGGTGTACGGATTCCTCCCATGGCTCGTCAGCAAGGTCACGGCCGCGGTCAGGTCGCCGCGGTTCATCGCTTGAACCGCCAGGAAATACGTCGCCTGCGGGTTGGTCGAGTCCGCGGAACGGACCTGTTGGTAGAGGGTCGTGGCTTCTGGTATCTGCCCGCGTTCGACGAGAATTTCGGCCAGCGTCAGTTCCGCACTCAGCTGATGGGCTGGGGAAGGGAATGTGCCGGTCAACACTTCACGGTAGAGTTGAAGGATTTGGCTGGCGTCCGATTCCCTCTCCCGCCGACCCAGGAGTTTCGCCAAGAGGTACGGCCATCGCGGGTCGTCGGGGTTCAGGTTCCGGGCGGTCTCGTAGCAAGCCATTGCTTGCGAACTTTGTTCGGCCGCGTCGAACGCCATGCCGAGTTCGCCCCAGGCCGCACCGTCGTAAGGCGTGGCCACGGCCGCCGCGCGTTTACTTTCGACGACGCGAATCGCGGCCGGGTCGGTCACGCCGGGCGGAACGTCCGGGATCGGCGGGACGCTCGGGTGCTGAAAATAGAACCAGGCGCCCGTCCCGCCGAGGGCGAGGAGGAGCGAACCGGCGAGAATCCACCTCTTCATGGGGCACCACCCTCACCGGGCCGCAGCACCACCTTGCGGTTCGTCGGCCCGCCGGGGAACTGCTCCTTCCGCCCGTCGGGCCAAACAACTTCGATGTGGTCGTACCGTTCCGCGTCGCCCAGGCCGAAGGACAGTTCCGGCGTGGAACTCGACAGGTAGCTG
>JBBQCQ010000357.1:0-5090 GCA_038318835.1 Gemmatales bacterium
CGGTGGGCCTCAAAGACTCGGCACCACCCTGCCATCGCGCGGCCATGCAAGTTCACCCCATCAGCACTTCGCGCTCGGCGGCCACGGCCGTCTCGGTCAGGTGCGCCGCGGTCACGCCGATGCGCTCGAAGCACTCGGCCACGATGCTGTTCGGCGTGCTGAATAGCGTGATGAGCAAATCCATCTGCGACATGCTCGACCGGCCGTAGTCGCGGGCACGGCTGCTGGCGTCGCGGAGCAATCGCAGCACATTGTCCGAAAGGAACTCGCGATTGAGCAACAGCGGCGGCACCGGCTCGGCTTCCTGATAGAACAGGTCGCGGAACTGGTCGAGCAGCTTGTTCGTGTCTGCACCAAGACGCGACGACCACGTGGCCATGCCGGGATCTGGGCAGGCGAGCAAGCCCATGAACAGGTGCGGCGTGCGAACGCTGTCCCAGTTCGTGGCCCGCGTGAAGCTCAGGGCCTCCCGCAGGGCCTGGGCCGTGGCGTCGTCCACCACGTCCGGCCGCAGGCGGCCGCTGATAAGGAAGATGTCTTCGTCGGGTTGATCGGCCATGGGGGACTCAGACAAGAAATTTGCGGAAATACGCGAAATCCATCCGTGAAGGGGATTATGCCGAGAATAGCGATTGGCCGCAAGGTGGCGTTCGGAACAGGATTTGGATTTTCTCGCCCGGTGTCGGGAACACCTGCAGCGACAGATGGGAATTCTTGCGGCCGTGAAGTGCCCACGCCGAAGCGCGAACCGATCGTCGGAGTTTCCGGCGAATCGATTCGCGCCGCCCTCAAATTATACCGCCAGCGGAACGGCCTGACTCGCCACGCTCAGGGTCGGCACGTTGATCCCGGCCAAAGTCTGGTCGTGGTAATAGTCGCCCGGCTTCTCTTGATAGACCTTCTCCAAGAGTTCCTGCGCGATGGTCCGCAACCGCTGCGCGTCGAAGCCCGCGGCCGGTTCATCGACCGGCTTCACGAACAGTTGAAGCGGCACGCTCGCCGTCGAATTTTCGTCGTCGTCATCGTAAGCCGGCGTCACCAGTTCCAGCCCTTCGACCCACAGGCCGCCGACCTTCTCGAAGGCTCGCACGCGGGCGGCCCAGAGGCGGTGCAGGTCGTCGCTGTCGGACGGTGTCGGTCGGTAGCTCTCCCAGATGACGAACGGCAATGGCTCGCCGGCGTAGGTCGCGTCGGCGGCGAACGCCTTGAACATCGACTCGAACAGCCGCGACCCGACGCCTCGTTGGCGAGCCTTCGCGGACACGCCAACGTAGCAGATGTAGCCGCCGAAACCGGGGATGAACGCGCCGTAGGCATAGCCCAGGAGTGCGTCCGGGTCGTCGAAGTTCGGCCCGTCGGTGGCGAGGATGAGGTGCTTCATCCAGCCCGTCGGCCGACGGAAGTTCTTCTCGCCGACGGCCCTCTCGATCCACATCCACGGGATACGTTCGTCGGCATCGATGGTCGCCTCGTACAACCGTTCCGCGGCCGCGAGGACGGGCGTAGCCAACTCGGTCGGTTCCCAACAATACACTTTAGAAGAGGCCATAAGTCACCCGGTGGCCGAAAATGTCCCGCGGGTGCGGAGCATCGGTCGGCTCGAAGAATTCTACCGAGAGGGTCAGATTTCCTGGGCATTCGACCTCCTTCCGCCGGCGGTAAGTCGGTGTGAGGGCCGAGCGGAGCCGGCCGGAATACCCCGACCCGGAACGGAGTTACGATGGGCAAAAAATCTCCACAAAAGTACAGTTACGATTATCCCCGCCCGGCCTTGACCGTGGACGTGGTTCTCGTGTCCCGCGAGGCACGCCCGCGAGTGCTCTTGATCCAACGTGCGGGCGAGCCTTTCGCGAAGCTCTGGGCACTGCCCGGCGGGTTTGTCGATGCGAACGAACGATTAGTCGATGCTGCGAACCGCGAGTTGCACGAAGAGGCAGGTTTGAGAATCGACGATCTGGAACAGCTTTACACGAGTGGCGACCCTGGTCGCGACCCACGGGGCTGGACGGTCAGCGTCGCCTTCCTGGCGCGCGTGGATGCGGAGCAACTGACGGTGAAAGCCGGCGACGATGCGGCCGACGCGAAGTGGTTCCCGCTGGACAAACTGCCGAAGCTGGCATTCGACCACGCGATGATTTTGGAACGGGCACGGGTCCGGTTGGCGGACCGTCGAGGATGAAAACGGAACGCGGAGAACGCGGGATGTAAACGCCGGATGGAAAACCGGATCAGACGAAATCCGGTCTTGGTTTTATCCTGCCTTTGATCCGGCGTTCCAATCCCGCGTCCTCCGCGTTCCGTTTTCGAAAACATTCTCATATCGAATGCCCATCGCGATTGCGTCCAACTTCGACCGATCCTGGAACAGCCCCGCGGCCGGCACGTCGAGGCCTGCGGAGGCGTCCTCGACCATCAGCACCTTGAAGCCCGCCTGCCGCAGATCGCGGGCGGCGAAGTAGCAGCAGATGTTCGTGGCGATGCCGCACACCACCACCGTGCCGATGCCGCTGGCTCGCAGGAACGCGGCGAAGCCGGGGTGCTGGGCCGTGACGGCATACGCCTCGAAGTCGCGGTCGTACCCCTTCCGCCAGACGGCCGAGAAGCATTGCGTGTGCAAGTCCGGCAGGAACTCGGCCCCCGGCGTGCCCTGCACGCAGTGCGGCGGGTACAGGTTGTCGCGTCGGCCGAGGAACGAGCAGTGGTCCGGCGGGTGCCAGTCCTGCGTCGCGTCGATGCGGGCGAACGGCAGCGCGAGCAGCGCGTTCACCGCCGGCACGATGGCCACCCCGCCCGGCACCGGCAGTTCGTCCGGGCAGAGGTCGGTGAAACCGCGCTGGGCGTCCACGACGAGCAGTGACGCGGTCGAAAAGTCGAGCGTCATTTCTTGAGTTGCCCGCGGTGAATCAGGGCGTTCTGCTGCGACCCGGCCCGCGACTCGAACGAGACGACGGCCGGTTGTGGCGGCGCGGGTGGATTTGCCGACTGCTGACTGATTCGCACGTCGATCCGTAGGCCCATCTGCCAGTTCGTGGCCTCGTTGTTGGCGAAGGGCTGGAGGACATTGGTTCGGTCCGCGACTGGATTGCGGTTACCGCCTCCGGCATCGAGGGAGCGTTCCAGCGTTGCTCCGGATCGGCCCGCGAAGCCCGCGATGGCCTGAGTCTGAACGGCCTCCTGACCTCCGTCATTGCCGATCGGACGGGCGTTTTCGAGCAGCATTTCGATACCGTTGACCTCCAAGCCCGCTCGCGGCCTGTTCCGGCTCGGACGGTCGACGGGTTCAAAAAGGTTGTCGGCGAAGGGATCCGGAATTCCGGGACCGGAATTCATTGCGACCGCGTTCTCCGCCGGTTGGTTTTGTGTCGCCAAGAACTTCTCCGCCTCCGCCCGCGTCGCGACGACGGCGGCCCCGTCCTTCGGCATTTGCGCGACGGCGTCGGCGGCGGCCGACTTCAGCAGCTTCGGCCACGCCTTCTGGAAGAGCAATCGCGAGCCGTACACGTCGGACGCGATCACCTGGCCGTTGACGGCGATCACCGCCCCGACGGCGTCCGGGTAGGCGTTCGCCAGCCCGCCCAGGTCGCGCTCATAGCCGGCGATCTTCGCCCGCAGATCCTTATCTTCGAGGGCCAGTTGCAGGCTCGTCGGCGAGGCGTTGGCCGTCACCGGCTTGCCGACGTTCCGCGACAGGTCGGCCTGCTTCCTCGCCACGCCGTCCCACACGGCCCCTTGAAACCCGCTCACGTTCGCGAGCTTGATGTCGTTGCCGACGGCGAAGTCGGTGCTCTTGTCGAACTTGCCCGCCGACTCGCCGCCGCGTTGCTGCCAGCGACTTTGCTCGCAGCAGTTGGCCGGGCACGGGATCTTGCCGGACTTCGCCTGGAGGAGCAAGTCCTGCGAGATGAGCCGGTCTTGCTTGCCGCCCTTGACGATGTCGCCCGATTGCAGGAACAGTTCATGGTCGGCCGACAGGTTCTCGACGGCGAGCATGTTGACGCTGCTTGTCTCGTGAACGACCGCGAGGCCGCGGTCGAGGGCTTCTTGCAGCGTCAGGATGTGTTTGCTGTCGAGCACGTCGCGGCCGCGGAGGATGAACACGGTGAGGTTGTCGTGGGCGTGGCCGCTGGAGAGGGACACGGGCGGTTCGGCCGCGGCCGGCTTCGGGGAACCGCTGAAGCCCCAGAGGGCCGCGAACCCGGCCGCGAGAACGAGCAGAGATGCCTTCGCTGACATGGAAATTCCTCCTGATGGGATAACACTCACTTTAACCGATTCGCCCCGGCCGCTGATTGCGTTTTCCCCGCCGTTACGATTCCGGTACGATTCTGGCATGAACACTCTTGTACTGTTACTCGCCCTCGCTGCCGAGCCGGACTACGCGAAGGAACTGCCTCGCATCCCGCCGACGGAACCGAAGGATGCGCTCAAGACATTCGTCATCAAGCCCGGCTACCGCCTCGAACAGGTCGCGGCCGAGCCGCTGATCGCCAGCCCGGTCGCGGCGGCGTGGGACGAGAACAGCCGCCTCTACGTCGTCGAGATGCGCGGCTACAGCGAGGACCGGGCCGAGAAGATTAGCCGCGTGAAACTGCTGGAGAGCACGAAGGGCGACGGCGTCTACGACAAGTCGACCGTCTTCGCTGACGGCCTGCTCTGGCCGACGGCCGTTGCGTGCTGGGACGGCGGCGTCTTCGTCGGCGACGCCCCGCACATCTATTACCTCAAGGACACCGACGGCGACGGCAAGGCCGACGTGCGGAAGATCGTCTTCACCGGGTTCGGCACGCACAACGTCCAGGGGTTGCTGAACACGTTCCTCTGGACGCTCGACAACCGCATCCACGGCACGGCCAGCAGTTGCGGCGGCACGATCTCGAAGCCCGGCGACCCGGCGTTCAAGCCGCTCAACATCAACGGCCGCGACTTCGACTTCGACCCGCGGACTCTCGACCTACGGGCGACCAGCGGCGGCGCCCAGCACGGCATGACGTTCGACGACTGGGGGCACAAGTTCGTGTCGTCGAACAGCGACCACATTCAACAGGTGATGTACGAGGACCGGTACATCGCCCGGAACCCGTACCTGATCG
>JBBQCQ010000358.1:0-5056 GCA_038318835.1 Gemmatales bacterium
CACCGATCCCACGGCCGTCGCGCGGGCCATGCACGGCGTCGGCGTCGTCTACCACCTCGGCGCACTCGCGTCGGTCGCGCGCAGCGTCGAGACGCCGCTGGTCAGCCACGCGGCCTGTGCCACTGGCACCCTGCACCTGCTCGACGCGGCCCGCACGGTCGGCGTCCGGCGGGTGGTGTACGCGGCCAGTTCCAGTGCTTACGGCGGAGCCACCGGCGACGGTGGCCAGACCGAGGCCCTGCTGCCGGCGGCGAAGTCCCCTTACGCGGCGGCGAAACTGGCCGGCGAGCTTTACATGCAGGCGTTCGCCGCCACCTACGGCATCGAGACGGTCCGCCTGCGGTTCTTCAACATCTTCGGCCCCCGCCAGCGGAGCGATAGCCCGTACAGCGGCGTGATCGCGTTGTTCACCGCCCTGATGGCCCGCGGCGAGATTCCGGCCGTCCACGGCGACGGCTTGCAGTCCCGCGACTTCACCTATGTCGGCAATGCCGTGCAGGCGATGGTGAAGGCGGCCGAGGCGGCGGAAGTGTCCGGCAACGTCTACAACGTCGGCACCGGCCGGACTGTCACTGTTCTGGACCTGATCGCCGGGTTGAACGCCATCCTCGGCACCAACCTGACCCCGAAGTTCGGGCCGACGCGGGCCGGGGACGTGAAGTTCTCGCGGGCCGACATCCGCCGCACGAAGCGGGACATGGGCTACGAACCGAGCGAGACATTCGAGGAAGGGCTGCTGAAGACCGTGAAGTGGTACCTCGACAGCGCCGCCGGCGAACGACGGTCGCGAATCCAGCGGAAGTCGCCGTGACCGCAGATGTGGCAAACCACGCGACCGACCCATTTGTTCAGCGAGCCGAATTTCCTTCCGACTTCCGCCTGAGAATTCGTTTCCTCCTTACATCAGCCGAGAGATTCGCGGCCGAGAATGTTGCAGTGGGCCGGGGGCGTGCTATCGATTAGGCGGGGCACTCCCGGCGGAACAATTATGGGGCGAACAACGCCTGAGCGAAGTTTGGACACTCTGGTCACGACGCACAACGAGTTGCTGCAGTCCGGCGGCAGCGACGCGTGCCTCGTCCACATTTACCCGACCGGCCCGGCCATGGGCAAGCGGTTCGCCCTCGGCCACTCTTCGCTGTTCCTCGGCCGAGGCGAAGACAACGATGTCCGCATTCAGGACAGTTCCGTCTCTCGCAAACACGCCGTCGTCCACCCCGTCAGCGATGGGTATCAGGTTGAAGACCTCGGCAGCACTAACGGTACGTTCGTCAACGACCTGCCCGTGGACCGGCCCACGCTTCTGCGCGACCGCTCGTACCTGCGGGTCGGCAACTGCATCTACAAGTTCCTGACCGGCGGCAACATCGAGGCCGACTACCACGAAGAAATTTACCGCCTGACCATTACCGACGGCCTGACCGAGATCAACAACCACCGCTTCCTGATCGACTACCTCGACCGCGAACTGGCCCGGTCGATCCGGCACGCCCGGCCGATTGCCGTGGTGATGTTCGACCTGGACAAGTTCAAGGCCGTCAACGACACCTACGGCCACCTGTGCGGCGACTATGTGTTGCGGGAGCTGAGCCAGCGGATTCGCAAATTCGTCCGCCGGGAAGACCTGTTCGCGCGTTACGGCGGCGAGGAGTTCACGGTTGTATTGGTGGAAGCAGGCATGCCGAAGGCCATCGAGGCGGCCGAGCGCATCCGCCGAACGATCTGCGAAACGCCGTTCCGGTTCGACGGGGCGACGCTGAACTTGACCGTCAGCCTCGGCGTGGCCAGCACGCAGGGCGGCGAGGAAGGTCTGACGCCATCGGAACTCCTGCGCCGAGCCGACGCCCTGCTCTACAAAGCGAAGCAGGCCGGCCGAAACCGCGTCGTGAGTAGTTGACACCCCCCCGCGAACTCTAACAATACGCCAATCGCCTTTACTTCCCTTCGCTGGATAGAACCTTCTCATGCGTGCGGCCGTCTTCGATCAGCCTGGCGACCCTGCCGAAGTTCTGCACGTCCGCGACATCGACCCGCCCACGCCCGGCCGCGGCGAGGTGCTCGTGCGGATGATCGCCAGCCCCGTGAACCCGTCGGACCTCATGTACATCCGCGGCGTCTACGGCCTGAAGCCGACGCTGCCCGCGACGCCGGGTTTCGAGGGGGTGGGCATCGTCGAGGCGACCGGCGGCGGTTTCCTCGGTTGGCTGCGGAAGGGCAAGCGGGTGGCCGTCCTCAACGACCGCCGCGGCAACTGGGGCGAATACACGGTGACGACCGCCCGGCAGGTGGTGCCGGTGCCGGCCGACATTCCGGACGCTCAGGCGGCGACGTTCTTCGTGAACCCGATGACGGCCGTCGTGCTCACGCAAAACGTGCACGCGGTCCCGCCCGGCGGCTGGCTGCTGCAAACCGCGGCCGGCGGAGCACTCGGCAAAATGGTCATCCGCCTCGGCTGCAAGTTCGGCTTCCGCACGATCAACATCGTCCGCCGCCCGGAACAGGTGGCCGAACTGAAAGCTCTGGGGGCCGACGCGGTCTTCACGACCGAGGATGACTTGGCCGCGAGGGTGAAAGAAGTAACGGGGGCTGAGGGTGTGCCGTGCGCGATCGACCCGGTCGGCGGCGAGTTGGCCAGCCGCGTGCTATTGTGCCTGTCCCCCGGCGGGCGACTGATCCTGTACGGCTCGCTGGCGAACGAACCGCTCCACGTAGATGCGCGGTTCCTGCTCACCGGCGGGCAACGAGTCGAGGGCTTCTGGCTGGCCCGCTGGGTGAAGCAGCAGCGCGTGATGCGAATGTTGAAGCTGATCCGTCAAGTCCGCGGCCTGATGCGGGAGGGGGTGCTAACGACGGACGCGGTGGAGGAATTCCCGCTCGACCGTGTGCGGGAGGCCGTCGCCCGGGCCGCCTCGCCGGGCAAGGGCGGTAAGGTTCTGTTGCGTCTATCGGGAACATGACGGCCGAAAAATGTCGTGGCCGCGCGAACTCTTGGCGGCAGCGAGCGTCTCCGTAAGTTAGAAGTGTTGGAGCCGTAGCTCAGATGGTAGAGCAGCAGACTTTTAATCTGCGGGTCGTGGGTTCGATCCCCACCGGCTTCACTGAAAAACAAGGCATATCTGAACGTTACTCAAACATGTTCCGATTTGTTCCCTCTCAATTTCTTTCCGACCCCCCTTCGCCCCGCTATTCCCCCGCTTCGGCAGTCGCACACCCGCCGTCTGGCGGTGAGTATCGTCACGGAAGAACGCTCGCTCCGAGTCGTGATAATAAGTCCGGGTGGTCTGCGGCCCGATGTCGATGGCCTGCGAGGTCGCGTCTACGTTGCCGCTGGTGGCGATGACGGTCAACGAAGGCCCGCCGACGGAGGGCATGCGGGGTCATCCGTGGGCGATCGGGTGCCGGTCCCCGGACTCGCGGAAGATGTTTGCGAGGAATCCGAAGTGCTGGGTGCACCTGTTCCGCGAGTGGAAGGCCGTGGAGGATCAGCCCAACGGCTCGCCTGATGACGGGTGGGGGTTCGCCCCGAAGCGGCGGCGAAGAACCTGCTGTCGAGCGAACGCGACTCGAAGGTGTGCGGTCGGCACCTGCGTGTGAGCGAGTTAAATGCAGGGCGTGGATGCATCCGGATGCGCGACGGCGGGCGAATCGGCTGTTCCGGGACGGGAGTCGTTGTTGACGTTCTCAGAGTTGCCGGAGGTGCTGGCGGCGGAGCGAGAGATTCGTTTGGCGGAGGTGATGCGGATGGTGAGTTGCGGCTAAGCGAGCGAACGCGGACGGATCGAAAGCCGAGAGAAACTGGCGGCCGGGGTGGCGGCATGGCAGGCGGGCCGACCGGGGTCTCCGACTTAACCAGCACAGTTAACCCCAATTCTAACTCGTTCCGGGTCGTTCCCACTTTCCCGACACCTGGTCGGCGATGGTGTGCCGATTCAAACAGCACATCCACTACGAACTACCCCCGTGCGGCGGAACACCTCCATGCTGAAAAAACTGATCCTCACTGCCGGGATAGTGGCGGCAGCCGGGTGCAGTACCGTCCCCGTCAACGGGACGTTGCCCGCCGCTCCTGCAATCCCGGCAACCGGCCCGACGGCGGCGCGGTTGGATCGTGGTATCGTCCCCGCATCTGCCACTCAACCCGACCCGGACGAGCCACTGACCGACCGCCTGCCGGCCCCGGCGGGTCCGCCCGCGGGGTCGACGGGCGTGACCCAACCGGCGACCGCCCTCACCCTGGCCGCGGTTGAGGAACTGGCCTGCTCCGGCAACCCGACGCTGGTGCAAGCCCGTGCCCAGGTGGACGGGACGCTCGGCAAGGCACTCCAGGCCGGACTGTGGCCGAACCCCGTCCTCGGCTACCAGGCCGAGAAGATCGGCAGCCAGGGCACCGCCGGGGAGTTTCAGGGCGGGTTCGTCCGGCAGGAAATCGTCACCGCTCAGAAACGCCGCATTAGCCGGGAGAAATACCTCGCACGGGCGCGGGCCGCGGAGTTCGTCGCCCTCGCTCAGCAGTTCCGCGTGACGAACGACATCCGCCGCATGTACTGGCGGGCCGCCGGGGCCGCCCGACTGGTGACGGTCCACGAGCAGCTGGTCAAGACCGTCGAGGACCGGCTCGTCACGACCGAGGAGATGTTCAACGTCGGCCAGGCGAACGCGGTCCAGGTGCGGCTGGCACGGGTCGGCCTCCAACGGGCGAAGCTCGGTCTCCAGGCGGCGACCAACGACCGCGATCAGGCCCGCCGGGAACTCGCGGCCTTGGTCGGGGCCGACCTGCCGCCGGGGCCGCTCGAAGACCCGCTCGACGGGCCGGCGGCCTTGCTGACCTGGGAGTCGTCCCTGGCCTACGTCCTCGCGGAGAGTCCCGAACTGCGGGAGGCGACGGCCAAACTCCAGGGCGACCGCACCACGGTGGACCGAGAACGGCGGCAGCCGATCCCGAACGTGTTCGTCCAGGCCGGGCCGGGGTACGATTTCCCGGAAAAGCAGACGGTGGTGAACGCTTCGGTGTATGTCACCCTGCCCCTCTGGAACCGCAACCAGGGGACGATCCAGC
>JBBQCQ010000359.1:0-5040 GCA_038318835.1 Gemmatales bacterium
TGCGGTCGCGCGGCACTTCGCCGCGGGCGTTGGTGCTGCCGATCGCCTGGCCCATCTTCAGGCCGCCACCGGCCACGAGGGCCGACATCACCGGCGACCAGTGGTCGCGGCCGGCGTCGCTGCTGTTGATCTTGGGCGTGCGGCCGAACTCGCCCCACACGATCACCACCGTGTCGTCCAACATGCCGCGGTCGTCCAGGTCGCGGATCATGTTCGCCAGGCCGCGGTCGTAGTTCGGCAGTTGCTTCTTCAGTTCCTTGAAGTTGCTCGTGTGCGTGTCCCACCCGCCGTAGCTGAGCGTGACGCAGCCGACGCCGGCCTCGATCAGGCGGCGAGCCGTCAGGAACTGTTCGACGCCCTTGTAGCGGTCCGTCGTGCGGGGGTCTTCCTTCTTCAAATCGAGAGCCTTGCGGACGGTGCCGCTGGCGATCATGTCGAAGGCCCGTTGCGTGAAGGCATCCAGGCCCTTCATGGTACCGCTGGCGTCCACGTCGCGGCGGGTGCTGTCGAAGCGGCTTAGCAGGCTCTGGCGGTCGGCCATCTTGTCGTTTGCCAGTTTCGCCCGCAGGTTCTCGCGGCCGGAGCCATCCGGCGTGAACGGTCGGTGGGCGACGCCGAGGAAGCCGGGTTCGGTGCCGATGCTCATGCCGCGGAGCGAGACGAAGGCCGGCACGTCGCCGCTGTTGCCGTTCACCTTCGACATCACCGAGCCGAACGACGGGTGGCCGGCCGTCTTGTTAATCTGCTCCGGGTAGCCGGTGGTCACGTAGCTGTCGCTGTGTTCGTCGGTGGCCACCACCGACCGCACCACGGCCAGCTTGTCGAACATCTTCGCCTGCATCGGCATGTGTTCGGAAATCTGAATGCCCGGCACGTTCGTGTTGATCGGCTTGAACTCGCCGCGGAACTCGGCCGGGGCGTCCGGCTTCAGGTCGTACATGTCGATGTGGCTCGGCCCGCCGGGCAGGTAGACCATGATGGCCGACTTCGGCGTGGCGAGCGACCGCGTTGGGTTCGTCGGCGATGCGGCCCGCAGTTGGTCCGCGAGCGTCAGCCCGGCACCAAATGCGCCGAGGGCGAGGAAGTTGCGGCGATTGATGTTATCGCAGTGTGGCTGCTGGGAGCCCCAGAACGTGAGCATGGAGAGAATCTCCGAGGCGGGATGAGTAGGACCGGCGGGGTAAGGCTTTACCAACAGTAGCCCGACGAGATTCCGAAGGCAAGCGGAATCTGGGGAGAGTCGAGACAACGGAACGCGGAGGACGTCCTCCGCGTTCCGTTCTAACTCTAATAGCCTGGGATCACGTTGCCGTCGTTCCGTTGGCTTAGTAGTTCCAGCACGTAGGGGTCGGTGATTTCGGGGATGTTCTGCACGTGGCCGTCGGCGAAGCAAAACAGCACGACTTGCGTGTGCCGGCTGCCGAATTTCCAGCCGGTGTCCATCGGGTTGGTCGTCAGCGGATAGAGTCGCGACGCCGCCCGGCCGGAGCACTGGTAATAATCGCCGTTGTAGGTGGAGCAGTCCCACCAGCCGTAGCCTTCCTTGTTCTGCGGGACGTGCTTCTCGCCGATGAGGAAGGTGTTGCTGGTGCCGTCGTGGAAGTCGAGGAAGCGGAAGCCGGTGCCGAGTTGGAACGCCCCGCGGTTGCCCGGCCCGGTGTCGCTGAGGGTGTCGGTGCCGTTCGGATCGACGACCGCCGCGTAATCGCCGAGTGCCCCCGGCGTTTGAACCGCGGACCCCCACGAAGGGTCGCTGGGGATGTCGCCGGCGATGCTGCCCGCCTGGCTGCCGCTCGCCGTGCGGCGGGACGGGCAGAAGTACGTCCGCACGCCGGTCATGCGAGCGATGGTGTTCTGCTGGTAATAGCTCAGGCCGATGTTCCACTGGCGGTAGAGGTTGTCCTGTTCGAGTTGCGGCAGAAGCAGGACTTGCCACGTTGCCCCGCCGACGCGAATGCGGCTCGGCGGCAGGCGTTCGAGCGTGCTCTCGTAGTTCTGCATCGCCAGGCCGAGTTGCTTCAAGTTGTTCGCGCACGAGATGCGAGCGGCGGCTTCGCGGGCCTTCTGCACGGCCGGCAGCAACAGGCCGATCAGCGTACTAATGATGGCGATGACAACGAGGAGTTCGATGAGCGTGAACGCTTTGCGAGTGTTCATGGGGTGCGTCCGCCGAGGAGAGTTTTCGGAATCAGAATGCGGGCTGGGTCGGTGCCGCCGAAGGCCTGCGGAGGAATTTCCAGTCGCAGATCGTCGAGCTTATCCGGGGCGGCGTAAGTCAGCACGCTCTCGGCCGACTTACCGGGGTAGAGGGTCGCCTTCTCGGCCGCGACGGCCCGTGACAGCATAGTGGCCCCAGCGGTCGTGGTCAGCGTCGTTTCCGCCGTCGGTGCCGGCGACCAACTCGTAAACTCGATGGCGCGGGCGACGCCGACGTTCGTCAGCTTCAGCGTTAGCCGTAGTACCCGTTCCTTCCGCTTGTCGGGGTTCTTGGAGGTTCCATCGAGTGGGCCGACGGTCACGCTGACGACGGTGATCCGCACATCGCCCTGCTCCCACACGGCCTGGCTGGCGTTCACCCACTCGGCGGTCTTCGGCAAACTCCCGTCGCGACCGACGGCCGTCACCGGCTTCGGGGCCGTCTCTGGGTCGCCCGCCGGCGTCCACCCCGTGATGCCGAGCCAACTGGGGAAAGCCACAATCAGCAGGAGGGCGAGCGCGTTCAGCCCGACGGCGGCCCCGCCGAGCCAGGCGCGTTTTTCCAGGCCGAGCAAGCTCAAGCCACCGAGGAGAAGGCCAATTACGGCCAGCGGTCCTGCCACGAACCGGCCGTAGGGAAACTGGCTGGCGATCATGCTTACGCCGAAGAACCCGCACGCCACCAGTGCCATCCGCACGGCGTAGTCGGGGGTGTCCTTCGGCGGCGGCAGTGTGGCCGCGGGCACTTCCGCGGTCGCGACCACCGCGGGGGCCGTGGGTGCGGCTTCGTCGGCGTCTTCCAAAATCACTTCCGAGGCCGACGGCGGCGGCGGTTCGTCCTCGTCGTCGTCGAACGGCAGCGGCTTGTAGTCCATCAACGGCAGATCGACGCCCGTCTCCGGGACGAGCATGAATTCTTGCGCACACTTCGGGCAGGTCGCGAACGTGCCGCGTTTCTTGAACGGCACGCGGAACTTCGAGCCGCGACAGAACTGGCAGACGGCGGTGAAGGGCACGGGCGTCTCGCGAGTGGTGAGAGGTGTCGGCTGCCTTCCATTCTACTCAACCGCCCGCGGCCGAAGGCGTTGGAGGCTTTCCCCCGGCCGGGTTTCTTGGCGGCCCGTACCTTCTGAAACGGACGCGCGTGGAGATCGAAGACAGCGAATGAGAACTAATGCCCGCCATTGCGGGGAAACGGGCGCGGAAAGCTTTCATCAGCCTTCGCTCGCCCCCATCGGCCAGGTCTCCTGAGGGTCGAAGCCGATCAACTGCGTCGTCTCGGTCAGGTCATACAGCACGGAGTTCACCGGTCGGCTCGTTGCGTAAACAACGTGGAAGCCCGGCACTGATTTCGCCTCGACCGCCGCCGCGAAGAACCGGCCGGCGTCGCCAGGGCTGAGGTACACGTCCTGGTCCTCGACGCTCGCCGCGATCTGCGCGACCTGCCCGGCATCCCGCGGACACCAACCGAGCCGCACGGCGAGAATCTCGATGCCGTGTTCGCGGGCGTACACCTGCCCGACCGCTTCGAGGAAGACCTTCGTGCAGGCGTACAGGTAGCGCGGCGCGACCCGCGTGCTGCCATTCACCGGCACGTTGCCGGCATCCAGATGGCGGTCAACTACCTGCCCGGTACTGGCCAGGATGACGCGGGGAATCTTCAGACTGCGGGCGACTTCGAGCAGGTTGTACAGCCCGACGATGTTGTTCGGTACGAGGCCGTCGAGGAAGTTATCGCCATCGTCCGGGGCTTCGCCGCGTGGGTAGCGGGCATCGTCCGGCGTGGCCGCAAGATGGATGATGCGATCGGTTCCCATCGCGGCCGCCCGCAGCACGGCCACGTCGGCGAGCGTGGCGACGAGCGATTGCCCCGCCGGCAGCCCCGGCGTCGGCCGCAGGTCGAAGCCGGTGACGTGGTGCCCGCTCGCGGTCAGGGCAGCCACCGCCGCCCGTCCGAGCCGCCCGGCCGAGCCGGTCACGAGAATGCGCTGTTTCATGGTCCCAATAGCCTACAAATCTCCGCCGCGGTGGCCTACAATCGCCCGAAACTCTCTGAGGGCTTCCCCGTGAATCGCCGTGACTTCCTCGCCGCCGGTGCCGCCGTCGCGGTGCTGCCGATTCTCTCCCCCGCCAAGGACGCCGCCATGCTACCGGTCGTGGATACGCACCAACATCTCTGGGACTTGACCAAGTTCAAACTCGGCTGGCTGAAGGCGGGCAGCGTCTACGACGCCAACTTCACGCCGACGGAGTACGCCGCGGCCACGAAGGGGCTGAACGTGGTGAAGGCCGTGTATATGGAAGTGGACGTGGTGCCGGAACAGCAGCAGGCCGAGGCCGACTACCTGGTGGAACTCTGCCAAAGCGGGAAGACGCCGACGTGTGCGGCCGTCGTCTCCGGTCGGCCGAACACCGACGGCTTCGCCAAGTACGCCGGGCAGTTCAAGGGCAGCAAGTACGTGAAGGGCATCCGCCAGGTGTTGCACGTGGACAGCACGCCGCCGGACTACTGCCTCGATCCGAAATTCGTGAAGGGCATCCAACTGCTGGGCGACCTCGGCCTGAGCTACGACCTGTGCCTGCGAGCCGCGGACATCCCGAACTTCGTGAAGCTGGTCGAGCAGTGCCCGCACACGCGCTTCATCCTCGACCACTGCGGCAACCCGAGTGCGAAGTTCACGGCCGAGCAGTGGGCCGCGTGGAAGAAGGACACGGCCGCGCTCGCGGCGCAGAAGAATGTGGTGTGCAAAGTGTCCGGCTTTCTGGCGAACGGCTGGGAGAAGGGGAAGTGGAAGGCCGAGGACATTGCCCCGGTGGTCCACCACATCACGGAGACGTTCGGCT
>JBBQCQ010000360.1:0-5038 GCA_038318835.1 Gemmatales bacterium
CCCTCTTCCAGCAGGCCGACACCTGGACGCGCGAGAAGCCGCAACCCGGCGAGAAAGCCGCGTTGCGGCGAGACGCCCGCGCACTCTTGAACGAAGCCCGGCAGTTCGAGCGACTCGCCGCCGACCGCATCCTCGACGAAGCACGGATCGTCTGCGGCACACTCACCGGCCTGACCAGCGACGTGCTCGGCCCCCGGCAATTCGACGTGGCCGTGATCGACGAGGCCGCCCAGAGCACGGAGCCTGCGTGCTGGCTGCCGCTGTTGCGGAGTGCGAAGGTCGTGCTGGCCGGCGACCACTGTCAGCTTCCGGCAACAATCCTTTCGCTCGAAGCCGCGGAGGAAGGGTTGGCCATCAGCCTCATGGAGCGGCTCATCAACCTGTACGGCGATCAGGTCGCGCGGATGCTCACGGTGCAGCACCGCATGAACGCGGCCATCATGGGCTTCTCGAACGACCAGTTCTACGGCGGCTCTCTCGTCGCACACGAGTCGGTCGCCGGGCATCGCCTCTGCGATCTCGACGGCGTGACGCACGACCCGCTGACCGAACGGCCGGTGCGGTTCATCGACACCGCCGGGGCCGGCTACGACGAAGAGTTGGAGGACGAGAGCGGCAGCCGCCGCAACCCGCAGGAAGCCGACCTGGCCGCGACCTACGTCCGCCGCCTGCTCGCCGCCGGCGTGCCGGCCGACGCGATCGGCGTCATCACCCCGTACCGGGCACAGGTGCGGTTGTTGGAGGAGAAGTTGATCGAGGTCGAAGTCGATAGCGTGGACGGCTTCCAGGGACGCGAGAAGGAGGCGATTGTCATTTCGCTGGTACGGTCGAACAACGAGGGCGACATCGGCTTCCTCGCCGACACCCGCCGCACGAACGTCGCGTTCACCCGCGCTCGCCGGTCGCTCATTGTCATTGGCGACAGCGCGACGCTGGCGAACCACCCGTTCTACCAGGCGATGATCGCGTACTTCGAGTCCATCGACGCCTACACCAGCGTGTGGGAAGAGTTCGTCTGAAACCCGTCCCCCGCCCGGCGGGTAGGTGCTGGTGACTCATCTCTTCACGTCATTCGGCACTCGCCAGAGGTTCCCATGTCCACCCGTCATCGTGCGTTCACGCTTATCGAACTCGTCGTCGTCATCGTCGTCATCGCCATCCTCATCGGCTTCCTGCTGCCGGCCGTGCAGAAGGTCCGGCAGGCGGCCATCAATTCGAAGCTGGCGAACACCGCGAAGGCCGGGGCCGGCCCGCAGATGGAGGCCAACAACCTCGCCCGCGAAGCCCTCGCACCGGCGGTGCCGTCAAAGCCGCGGCCGCGGGCGAATGTGAAGTCGTTCACCGCCGACATCGCCCTGACGCCGCGGCTGAGCGTCGGCACGGCCACCCCGGAGTCGATCTACGAGGCCCGCTTCGAGTGCCAGATTCAGGCGACCAGCCCGCCGGGCGAGAAGGAGGAGTGCGAACTGGAACTGCCGTTGCCGCCGCAGGTGATTTCGCTCGCGGACCTGCGGATCACGGCCGGCGGCAAGCCGAGCGAAACGGTGGCCATCCGCGACAACAAGCTCGTCTGGCGCGGCCCGCTGACGGCCGAACCGACGCCGATGGAGGTCCGCTATTCGGCCGTTGGCAAGGGCCTGTACGAACTCTCCGTCCCGCCGGGCGGCATCCTCGACAAGTTTGAAATCACCCTGGCGGCCCACGGGTCCGACGTGCGGTTGCTGGAACTGTCGCTGCAACCGACAAGCCTGAGCCGGTCGTCGGGGACGACGAACTACGCCTGGAAGTACGACCGCCTGATGTTCGGCCAACCGCTCCGTCTGGATGTGCTCGGCATCTCGCCGATCGACCGCCTCGGCGAGCTCACCTGGCTCGGCCCGTTGAGCGTGTGCGTCTTCGGCCTCGTCGCCGGCTTGGTGCTGCACGCGGCCGGCGTGACGGCGTTCGACCGCTGGATGCTGCTCCTCACGGTCGGCACGTTCGCGGGGGCATACCCGCTGATGTACTTCGCCCAGGAGTATATCTCGCTGGAAGCGGCCGTGGCCGTGTCGGCGGGGGTCGCGCTCGTCATCATCGGCGTGCAGTCGGCCACCATCGTCGGATACCGCTTCGCCCTCGCTGGCATCGTGCTGCCGGCGGTCGTCATCATGGCGATCACGCTGGCGGCCGCGGTCTGGGCGAACCTGCAAGGCATCCTGCTCACTGCGGAGGCGCTCGGTTTCTTCGTGGTGGTGATGCGGCTGATGCCGAAGTTGAAGCTGTCGTTCGGCCCACCGACCGTGGTAGCATCGTCGCCGCCCGCGACGGCGTGAAGTCGGTGAAAGGTTTTCGCCCCGAAGGGGCCGCCGCATATAGCCTGGGGCGGAAGCCCCAGGACACGACTGCCCCCGAGGTTTCGCCCCGAAGGGGCCGGCGCGTCGGCCCCTTCGGGGCGAAATTCCTGGCCGGGGAGACCTGGGGCTTCCGCCCCAGGCGTTATGCGCGGACGCCTTTGGCGTCGAAATCCAAAACGATCCGGCCCATCACAGCACCCGCTGGTACAGTCGCTCGTAGTCGGCGGCACTGCGGTCCCAGGACCAGTCTTGCCGCATCGCGGTGCGCACCACCTGCTGGAAGTCCTTCGGCCGGTCGCGGTAGAGCGTCACCGCCCACTTCATCGTCTGGTAGAGCGCGTTCGCGGTGTACTCGCCGAAGCTGAAGCCGGTGGCCGTGCCGGCCGCGAGCGTTTCCAGCGTTGCCCCGACCACGCTGTCGGCCAGACCGCCGGTCGAACGGACCACCGGCGGGGTGCCGTACTTCATCGAGTAAAGTTGGTTCAAACCGCTCGGCTCGTACCGGCTCGGCATCAGGAACAAGTCCGACCCCGCCTCGATCAGGTGCGCGACTGTCTCGCTGTAGCCGAGGTAGATGCCGACCTGCTGCGGGTGCTTGTCGCGGAACTGCGTCAGTTCGTTGTGGTACTCCGGGTCGCCTTCGCCGAGGAAGACCATCTGGCAGCCGAGGTCCAGAAAGCCGGGGGCGGCGCTCAGGATCAGGTCGATTCCCTTCTGACTCACCAGCCGGGCGACCACGCCGAGGAGTGGCTTCTTCGGTTCCAGTGGTAGGCCGTACTGCTTCTGCAACGCGGCCTTCGACTCCGGCTTCACCGCGAAGACCGTGTCAGCGTCGTAGGTCTTCGGCAGGTGCGGGTCGGTGGCTGGGTTCCAGGCTTCGTAGTCCACGCCGTTCATGATGCCGTACAGTTTCATGCGGTTAGACCGTAACAGCCCTTCGAGGCCGCAGCCGTACTCGGCCGTCTGAATCTCGCGGCTGTAGGTCGGGCTGACGGTGTTGATCGCGTCGGCGAAGCACAGGCCCGCCTTCAGGAAGTTGAACCGCCCGTGGAACTCCAACTGGTTATGGTTGAACAGCCAGCCGGGGAGCGTGGTCAGCTTCATCACGTCCGGGCCGAACATGCCCTGATAGGCGATGTTGTGGATGGTGAAGACGCTGCGAGTGTTCGCGTACTGCGGCTTCGCGCGGAAGATTTCGCTGAGGAACACCGGCACGAGGCCCGTCTGCCAGTCGTTGGCGTGGACGATGTCCGGGATGAACCCGGTGGTGTGGGCCGTCTCCAGCACGGCCCGGCTGAAGAACGCGAATCGCTCGGCGTTGTCCGCGTAGTCGGCCTTGTACCCGCCAGGCATGCTGTACTGGTACAGCCCCTTGCCGGCCTTCGGGTCGTCGCGGTCGAAGTACTCGGGCTGGTCGATGAAGTAGATGGGCACGGTCGTGCCGGGCAGCTTGGAGCGGAACACGCGGCAGGCCAGCGTGCGAGTGCCGACGGGCACAGGAATGACGTGTTCGCTCCGCTCGATGGGCAGCTTGCTCTGTCGCACACACCGATAGTACGGCATGACGACGGCCACCTGGTGCCCACGCGCGGCGAGTGCCCGCGGCAGTGCCCCAGCGACGTCGGCCAGGCCGCCGGTCTTCGCGAACCCGACCACTTCGGCCGACGCCAGCAGGATCTTCAAAGACACGACAATTCCTCCGCTCGAACTGCGGTCTATCGTACCGGCGGGGGGTACTTTTGTCGCACGGCTGCGAACACCGGCCTCGTCCGCAGGGCCGTCGCGTCGGGGTCGGCGTACAGGCCGGCGGCCAGCCGCGGGTTCTTGTCGAGGGCGTCGAGGACGCCATCGGGGTCGTCACTCGCAACCGCGATCACGGCCCGCAACAGGAGCTGCGGGCCGCGAGCCAAGTTTGACTGTTCGATCCGCTCGACCTCCGCGATCGCGTCTTGCGACCGACCGAGGCGAAGGAACGTGCGGACAAGTCGCTCGTCGGCACGAGAGTCGGACACCGTCGGGAGGTCGATCCCCCGTTTCACGACCAACTGAAACTCCTTCAACGCGGCCTCATAGTTTCGCTTCAGGAACTGCACTTCGCCCCGCCAGAACGGAAGTTCCTCGTCGGCCGGGTGCTTCTTCGCGTGCAGATCCACCAACTCGGCCAACGCGAAATCGTCGTTCGCGGCCGAGAAGCGGTTCGCGAGTTGGTCGAAGGTGTCGCACGCCGGCGGGAGTTGTTCGTACGCCTGCTTCCACTTGCCGAGCTTGACGAGGCAACTCGCCCGCAAACGGCGGTACGCTTCCCACCCCCATTCGCGTTCCTCTTCGCGGGCCACATCGCCGTCGAAGCGGTACCGGTCTGGTGAGGTCGGCTTCTTGAGCTTCGCCATGACCACGGCCAATTCCGCGTCGGCCTTCGTCGCGTCGCCTCGGGCGAAGAGGGCCATTGCCCTCCAATAGCCCAGTTCGGGGTTGTTTGGGAACTTCGCGGCGTGAACCGCGTTGAGGGCGTCGAGTTCCTGGACTTCGGCCGCCGGAATCGGGGCGTTCGGGGCGGCCCACTCCAGCGTCGAGTGCCGACGCGCGAACGTGCGGTAGAGGTCCTCCGCCTCGCCGATCTGGTCGAAGGGGCCGTAGTAATCGAGCAGCCGGCGCAGCGCCCGAGCGTCGCGCAACAGTTCCCCTTTCAAGAAGCCCCAGATTGG
>JBBQCQ010000361.1:0-5032 GCA_038318835.1 Gemmatales bacterium
GTTGAGCCAGGGCAACGTCCTCGCCGTCACCGCCAAGCTCGGCGTGGCCCGGCCTGCGGAAGTCTGCGACATCCTCGAACTCGACACGTCCACTCTGAGCCGCACTGTGGAGCGGATGGTGGCGAACGGGTGGCTCGAAATCCTGCCCGACGAGGACGCGCGCTCGCACCCGTTCCGGCTGACGGACGAGGGCAAGCGGCTAATGGAGAAGGCGATCCCCGCCTGGGAAACTGCTCAGGCCGAGGCCAAGAAGCTCCTGGGTGCGGACGGCTTGAAGTTGCTCGACGCCGCCATCCAGCGGGTGAAGTCGGCCCAGGCCGGGTGACTTTTTTTGCGGATATATTTGCATACACAAGTATCGGGACCGCCATGCCGACAACATCCCTGCCCGTTCTCAGCGAAGTCGATCCGCAATCAAAACTGGACCCCGCTCGCCTGCGCCGCCTCGCCCTCGACTGCGGGGCCGACGACGCCGGGCTGGTCGAGATCGGACACCCGGCCCTGGACGATCAGCGGGCCGACATCCTCCGCTTCTACCCCCGGACCCAGGCGCTCCTCGCCGTCGTCTGCCGGATGAACCGGGAGCCGATCCGCAACCCGGCCCGGTCGGTGGCGAACCTGGAGTTCCACGCCGCCGGGGAGGAAGTCAACGACGTGTGCCGGGCCGTCGTCACCGCCCTGGAGCGGGAGGGCGTCCCGGCCATCAACCCGCCGATGGGGTTCCCGATGGAGGCCGACCGCTGGCCCGAGAAGATGTGGGTCGTGTCCCACAAGCCCGTGGCCGTCGCCGCCGGGCTGGGCATGATGGGCATCCACCGCAACGTCATCCACCCGAAGTTCGGCAACTTCATCCTGCTGGGAACCGTGCTGCTCGGAGTCGAGGCGAGCGACTACGACCGCCCCATCGACTACAACCCGTGCCTGTCGTGCAAGCTGTGCGTGGCGGCGTGTCCGGTCGGGGCCATCTCGCCGGACGGCCAGTTCGACCTCGCCTCGTGCTACACCCACAACTACCGGGAGTTCATGGGCGGGTTCGGCGATTGGATCGAACACGTCGCCGATGCGAAAGACGGCCTCGCCCATCGCAAGAAAGTGACCCGGCAAGAAACCGTCTCGGTGTGGCAGAGCCTCGCCTTCGGCCCGAACTACAAGGCGGCGTACTGCCTGTCCGTGTGCCCGGCGGGGGAGGACGTGATCGGGCCGTTCCGGGCCGACCGCAAGGGCTTCCTGGACGAGACGCTGAGGCCGCTCCAGGAGAAGGAGGAGACGGTCTACGTCGTGCCCAAGTCCGACGCCGAGGATCACGTCACGAAGCGATTCCCGCACAAGACGGTGAAGCACGTCCGGGGCAGCCTGCTCCCCCGCACCATCAAAGGGTTCCTGAGCGGGATGCGGTACACGTTCCAGCGGGGCCAGTCGGCGGGGCTGAACGCCGTGTTCTACTTCACGTTCACGGGGAAGGAGCCTCGCACGGCCACGGTCGTCATCCGGGACCGGACCATCCGGGTGGTGGACGGCCACGAGGGGACCGCCGACCTGCGGCTGACCGCCGATAGCGAGACGTGGCTGGGGTTCCTGGCGAAAGAACGCAGCCTGCTGTGGGCGCTGCTGCGGCGGAAGATTCGGATCAAGGGGTCGCCCAGGTTGTTGATCGCCTTCGGGAAGTGCTTCCCATCGTGAGTACCCATTTCGTCACATTGTGTACGAGGAGTTGCGGAAGCTCATCTCGGCTGGATGGGCACGTCGCAGAACGTCAACGCGGCGATGCCGTTCTCCCCTCGGAGTAGGCGGTCCTGGCTCCAGGTGGCGCTGTCCAGGTAGGCGAGCGTCTTCGCAGTCGACGCCCCTTTCAGCTTGAGCGTCACTACCGCTCCGGCCACCGAGCCGGACGCCACCGTCCCCTTCTCTCCATCCAAATCGAACTCGCCCACCAGCTTGTCGTCCCACTTCATCGGCTGGTCGAACTCCAGCACCAGTTCGTCGCCCTCGTTGCCGGCGAAGGACGCCCGCTTCAGGTTCGGGGCGGTGATCGACGCCGTTGCCTTCTTCCCGTAGAAGTCCCTCTCCACGAGGGGACCGATGAGCTTGGCGAACTCCGCGTACCCTTCGATGGGGAAATGGCACCCGCCCGGCGGCTGGATGCCCAGGGTGGACATCACGCTCAGGTTTGAAAACAAGGTGGGCAACTGCCGCTGCACCTCCCGCAGGCGGTTGTCCGAGCCGTTCATCCCCATCGAGCACGCCTTCGGCCAGATTTGGAAGACGTAGTAGTGCCGCACGTTTGGGTAGTCGGTCTTCCACCCGGCGGCCATGTACACGAACAACTGGCGGTACGTCTCGTACCCGTACCCTCCGGTCGGCCCGTCCGCCCCCTGGTCGTTCTCCCCCTGGTGCCACAGGATGCCACGGATGCCGTGCGTCAGCTTCGCCTGCCGCACCCGCCAGAGCAGTCGGCCGTAAATGGTGGTCACGTCGGTCGGGTCGGCGGTGTTCCGCTGGTGAACGTCGATGCGGCTGCCGCCGACCGCCCCGTTGATGATGCATACCGGCATCTTCTGGTTTTCCACCAGCCGCTCGGCCAGGGCCATCCCCCAGTAGCCGATCTGGAACTGCCCGCCCTTCTTGCTCCGGACGACGGCGTGGCCCCACTTCTTGAGTCGGGCGTTGGTCGGGTCGCCGGCCGTGCTGCCGAAGCTGCGGACCCACTCGTTCGTCGTCTTCTGCTCGTACTTGCCCACGTCGGTGGCCTCGGCGTTCGACTGCCCGTCAATCACGTAGGCGTCGCCACACACCAGGTCGTCCACCGTGTCGAGCATTGTCTCGGCATCACCGGTCTTCGTGCCGAACACCACCTTGTACTTGATGAGGCCAGGCTTGAGCGGGTGCGACAGGGTATAGGACTTGTCCGCCGCTGGCTTGGCCGCGGCGGTGTCGATCAGCTTGCCGTCCGCGTACAACTTGAGGAACACGCTGTCAGCCGCGTCTTTCAGCGTGCCGTTGTAGTGCAGGATGCCGACGTTCTTGTCGTCTCGTGGGAAGAACTGCCCCGCGACCGGCTTCTCGTCCGCGTCCGGGGTGCGGGCCACCCACGGGTCCGACGCCGGTTCCTTCACGGTGATCGTCGTAGTCCGCACCGTCGGGGTACCGCCGTTGTCGATGGCCACCCGCACGGTCAGCGTGCCGCTGTTCTGCGCCCGCTTCAGCGCCAGCTTGCCGTCGGCGACCTCCTTGACGACGGCGATGTCGGAGACCGTCCACGAGGCGTTCAACTTGCCGGCGCCGGCCGCTTGCATCGCCTTCAGGTTGTCCACCCGCGGGGTGATCTCGATGGGTGTGCGGCCGTCCCAGGTGGCGGGTACGTGCAGCTTGAACTGCGGCTCGGGGATCGTCTCGATAATCGTCACCGCCACCTCTTTCGTCTTCACCTCGGTCGGGTAGACGGCTCTCACCTGCACCGTCACCGCGGTGTCACCGACCACCCGGCCGGCGTTGAGGGTGAACGAGAAGCGATCCACCGCCGTCACCGTTTCCTTCCCATCTCGTTTCACGACCCAGTACAGTTTTTGCGCCCCGACGGCCTTCGTTGTCAGGGTGACGCTCTTGCCCTCGGCCACCGTCACCTTCGCCTCGGACACCGAGAACGTGTCGCCACTCTGCACCACCGGGCCGACCAGCGTCTGGGCCGTCTTCTGGTTCTCGTACTGCAACCGGACCCAGTCGGGCGAGCGGACGACGCCCGACACCCGCAACTCATCAATGTCGCCGACGAAGTCATAGTTGTCGTACCACCCGCCGATGAACAGGTGGGCCGGGGACTTGATGGCGAGCGGGGCGTTGGGGGTTTTCGACACTCTGTCGAGTACCCCGTTCACGTACAGCCGCGACTCGCCTTTCTCGTAGGTGAAAACGACGTGCGCCCATTCGCCGAGTGGGATGTTTACTTTCCCCGTCACGTTGGCCCCGGAGAAGTAGCAATCCATGTTCACGTGCGGCGGGCTGCGGTACTGCATTACCACCTTGCCCTGGCCGTGCTCGTTCCCCCAGGCGATGGGGGTGCCGTTCGGCTTCTCGGGGCGGAACCATGCCTCGGTCGTGTGCGATGTTGCTCCGACGGGATAACCGGCGATCTTGTCGCCGCTTGAAATGCCCTTCTGACCAGGGAAGCGCCGTGCCTGGCCGACTATTCCTGGAGCGGCCTTCGTTCCCGTATCGTTCGACTCGACGGTGCCGACTTCGTCCTTCACCGTACCGCCCAGGTGCCAAACACTGAGGACTCCGTTCGCCTTGCCGAACACCGCCTTCCCGTCCGATTCGCTCTTCGCGCCAGCCTTGCCCCAGTGGAGCTTGACCTCCTGCCGGGCGTTGCCGGCGATCTTGGGGATGCGAACCCAGATACTCGCGGTGCCGCCCTTCGCGTCCCACTCGTCGATCTGGTACGCCAGCGGCCGGCCGTCGCCCGACGTGAACCGGACGTCCTCGCCGTGCGGCTGGGCCTGGGAGAAGTCGAAGAAGTCCTTGTGCAACCGCACGAGGAGGGGGAAGTTCTCCACCGCGGCCGCCGCGGGGAGGTTCGCCCCGTCCGGCGTCGTCAGGATGAACAATGACCCGGTGTGCCTCCACTCAGGGTACTGCGCAGTCGACGGGCCGACGAGCAACAGGGAGTACGCGATGGCGAGGAGAAGACGGGCAGGCATGGCGGGCACCGGACAGGCGGGAGGAGTTGAAAGCAGATTTATGAAAATTCTCGCCCAGGGGCGTGGAAAGTCATTCGATCGGGTGTCCTCACAATCCTGGGCCGGCGTTTAGGATTGGAGTCGGTCCCTTTACGAACTCGTTCGAGGTGAGCAATATGAAGCGGTTGGTGTTCGGGATGCTCGCACTTTCGGCCGGAATGATGCTCATCGCATCGCCCGCCGTCTCCCAACCGCCGGGCGAGAAAGGCGGCAAAGACGCCAAGGGCGATGGTAAGGGTGGGGAGAAAGGCGGCGGGGGCCGCGGCAGCCGCCCGTTCTAGTCGTCCCCGGTCGTGGCC
>JBBQCQ010000362.1:0-5016 GCA_038318835.1 Gemmatales bacterium
TCCGGGGCGTACTGAGCGGTGAAGGTGAACGCCATCCTTGGCTCCTGATCCGGGTTGTGCATCCTGCAGAATTCTCGCACGGGATGGCCGCGGTTGCGAGACGGAATTCTTGACACTTGTTCCGGCACCGATCCTTACGCCATCACCGACGGCAACGGCGGCACCGCGATGGCCGTGGTGTCGGTCCGGGTGCCCCCTGCCGGGACCAACCCGAACCCGGCGACCCTGATCGGCTTCAAACAGTTCGCCGTCGGCTCGGACGCGGCGGCGGGGGCAGACTCGAAGGCGACGCTGTTCAACCCCGACGGGTCGGCCCGGTTCACCGTCACTCCATTCTTCGGGTTCACCGGCGGGGTGCGGACGGCCGCGGCCGACTTCAACGGCGACGGCATCGCCGACCTCATCGTCGGCACTGGTCCCGGCCAGGCGACCTTCGTGCTCATCCTCGACGGCGTGACACAAGCGGTCCTCTTCACGGTAGCCCCCTTCGAGGCCGCGTTCACCGGCGGCGTGTACGTGGCCGCCGGCGACGTGAGCGGGGACGGCATTCCCGACCTGGTTATCACCCCAGATGAAGGGGGCGGCCCGCGAGCGGACGTGTACAGCGGAGCGGCCGGGTTCCCGAAGCTGGCCAGCTTCTTCGGCATCGACGACATTAACTTCCGGGGCGGCGCACGGGCGAGCATCGCCGACCTGACCGGGGACGGCGTCGGCGACTTGATCGTGGTCGCAGGGTTCGGCGGCGGGCCGCGGGTGGCCGGGTTCGATGGCACATCCCTGGCGACCGTGCCGAAAAAGGTGTTCGCCGACTGCTTCGCGTTCGAGCAGACGCTCCGCAACGGCATTTTCGTAACGGCCGGCGACCTGAACGGCGACGGCTTCGCCGACCTGATCGCCGGCGGCGGCCCAGGCGGCGGCCCGCGGGTGCTAGTGTTCGACGGCAAGAGCTTGCGGACGAATCAGTACGCGAACCTGGCGAACTTCTTCGGCGGAGATGTAAACGGTCGGGGCGGCATCCGCATCGGGGTGAAAGACCTCGACGGCGACTCCCGAGCCGACCTCGTCGTGGGGTCCGGGGCCGGCGCCGGGTCGCACGTGACGGCGTACCTGGGTAAGAACATTGCCCCGGCCGGCACGCCACCGGCCGGCCTCGACTTCGACGTGTTCGCCGGCTTCACCGGCGGCGTGTTCGTGGGGTGAACCGGCGAGCCGGATCAGGAACGCCAGTCACAATTCCGGGCAGACCGGTTCGGGGATGTCGCTCAAGTATTCCAGCGTGTGCGTCAGGAGCGGTTCCAGGAGCGCGAACGTTCGCGGCTTCGTTCGCCGGCGGACGGCTTCCCGCAACAGCGTGAAGTTGTCTCGCATGAACTTCGGGGTGAAGTTGAACGACTTGAACAGCGTCCGCACCCATGTCAACCCCTGGTCGTCCAGCAGTTTCAAATCGTCGAAGTACATCGCCTTGGCCATGTACGTCAGCAACAGGCGGTTGTCCCGGTAGCCGCGATCGAACCCGCTCACGTGAAACCGCGGGATGTTCGGGTAGAGCGGTTTCATTCGGGCCATGCAGTCTTCGACGATCCCATCGCCGGGCGATTCGATCTCGTTTATGGCGGCCTGCCGGTCGCGGGTCGTGGCCGCGGGGAAGCGGTCGCAGAGCACATCGAGGGTGGTCACGGCGATCATGAGTTAGACCTCCACCGGGGTATACGCACTGGCAGTCGCGGCGGACGGCGTCCACCCGTCGGCGATGCTGAGGTCGTTGACCACCTGGCTGAAGAACGCGGCAAGTAGTTGCAACGAGCGAGCGTCGAGCCGCTTGCTCATGGCCAACCAGGTGGCGTCGAATAGCCCGGCGAACACGTTCCGCGGCACGTCGAGCGCGTCGGCCATCTGCGTCTACGGCAAGACCACGCTGAGCTTGAGCACGTGCCGGTCGTCGCACACCATCGCGTCGGTCTGCTGGCAGTCCAGTTTCGTTCCTCGACAAGTGCGGGTTTAGGAAAGGTGTAGCGGTGTCCCGACGTACCCACAGGGCCGGAAATCGTTCCGGCACTCGTCTTTCCCAAATTCGTCGTGAACGCGGCCGCGGGGGTGGCCATCCCGGCTTGGCAGTCGACGAACACCCGCACTCGCAAATCCATCGAGGAGGCACGCAGGGGAACTCTCCAAAGGATCCCTCCGTCCTACCAGAATCGACGGCTTCGCGCTACACCTTTCCTAAACCCGCACTAGAACGAGAAGACGGTAGCGAAGAAGCCGGCCATCAGGGCATGACTCGGCTTATCGCCCGTGCCTTGGGCGACGGCTTGTCCAGGGTCTCTTCCGGATCGATCACGGCGCGCCCATCGCTCGTCTTTCCGGTACTTGCGAAACCTTGTTCACTTCGTCCGTCAGGTTCTTGAACAATTGCAGAAGGCTGCGGGTGATGATCTTGTCCTTCGGGATCGGCAGCGCCCCGGTGATCGGGTGCCGGTAGTCGGCCACCGCTTCTTCGCCGATCAGTTTCAATATTTCTTCCAGCTTCTCAATGAACAATCCCGTAGGCAGTTCGATCGTTACCCTATGCGCCAGCACCCGGCACTGGCAGGCCAGCCGCGTCGATTCGTCCGCTTAGTCCGCTCGCGGAACATCGTGCGAACCTTCTCGGCGACCGTGTCGGCCATGTCCCGCAAGCGGGTCTCGATGGCATCCGGGATGGTGCCATCGGACTTGTTCAACCGGCCCAGCCAGGCGAGGAGCATGACCACGACCTCTTGCCGGCTCAACTCTTCGAACAGCCGCGTCACCTTCGGCAAGAAGCGATCGCGTTGGCCCGTTTGCTTCGCCGTCTGGGCGAGCAACCCACCCTGCGTGCGAATGGCTTCGAGAGCAGACGTGGCTTCGGTGTTCACCCTGAGGCACAGGCGGTGGCCGACATCTAACCTGGCAGGTCTTTCGGGAGTAGTTAACCCGGCTGCCTCTCAGCCTAACCGAAGAAGCCGCCGCGATCGCCGCAGCAATCTTGACAATGCAGCAACTCGCCGAGTTGTACTCGACGCCCGCGCCAGAACTGGCCTCGCTCTAACGCGAAGCGTCGGATGGAAACGAAAGAACCCCTGAACAATCAGGGGTTCTTTCGTTTCCATCCGACACGTTACTGAATATCGCTCGGCCGTGCCGCCATCGGGTGCCGCCGGCCGGCCGAGGCCCGGTGATCGACCGCAATGGTCTGCCAGCCGAGGGCCTTTGTGGGAGACCGGCCATCCGGTTGAGACAGTGGACGGCGGCCGCCTAGAATGGGAAGCCCGAACCGTCGTCGAGGTCGCCGTGGTTACTCCGCTCGTCGAGATTACCGAGGCCGGTCTGTACTGCTCGGTCGGGCAGTTTCATATCGACCCGTGGAAGCCGGTCGGCCGGGCGGTTGTCACGCACGCCCACGCCGATCACGCACGGCCGGGCTGCGAGTCGTACCTCGCGGCCGCGGCCGGCCGGCACCTGTTGGATGTGCGACTCGGCTCGCCGAACCTCACGCCGGTGGAGTACGGTGAGACGGTCGTGCATAACGGCGTGAGTGTTTCGCTTCACCCCGCCGGCCACGTCCTCGGGTCGGCCCAGGTTCGCCTCGAGTACCGCGGCGAAGTCTGGGTCGTCAGCGGTGACTACAAGCTCGAAGCCGATCGGACCTGTGCGCCGTTCGAGCCGGTCCGCTGTCACACGTTCATCACCGAATCGACCTTTGGCCTGCCCGTCTACCGCTGGGACCCGCCTGTGGACCTCTTCGCCGAAGTGAATTCCTGGTGGCGGGCAAACCGCGACGCCGGGCTGGCGAGCGTCGTCTTCGCGTACTCGCTCGGCAAGGCTCAGCGCGTTCTGGCCGGCGTCGATGCCACGATCGGGCCGATCTACACGCACGGGGCGGTCGAGCGGATCACGCGGGCGTACCGCGAGAGTGGGATCGAACTTCCGCCGACGACGGCGGTCGGCGAGAGCGTGCGTGGCGGCAAGAAAGCATGGGCCGGGGCGCTCGTGATCGCGCCGCCGTCGGCCGACGGATCGCCGTGGGTCAAGAAGTTTGAACCCGCGTCGGCCGCGATGGCCTCCGGGTGGATGCGCGTCCGTGGGGCACGCCGGCGGCGAGCGCTGGACCGCGGCTTCGTGCTGTCCGATCACGCCGACTGGCCCGGCCTGCTGACGGCCATCCGCGAAACGGGCGCGACCCGCGTGCTGGCCACGCACGGCTTCGCCTCGGTGTTGGCCCGCTGGCTGCGGGACCACGGCACCGACGCCGACGTGATCGCTACGCGGTTCGGCGACGAGGAAGAACCGCAGACGCCGGAGGAACCTACGCCGTGAAAGCCTTCGCGGAACTGTACGCCCAGTTGGACCAGACGACGCGCACCGGCCGGAAGGTCGAGGCACTGGTGCGGTACTTCGCGGCGGTGCCAGCGGCGGACGCGGCGTGGGCGGTGTACTTCCTGAGCGGCCGCAAGCCCCGGCAGGCGGTGCCTTCGAAGCGGTTGAAGCAGTGGGCACGCGAGCAGGCCGACATTCCCGAATGGCTGTTCGATGAGTGCTACCACGCCGTCGGCGATGTGGCAGAAACCCTCGCCTTACTCCTGCCGGCCGGTGGGGCCGCGTCCGACCGGCCGCTGGCCGAGTGGGTGGAACACCGGCTGTTGCCGCTCCGCGAGATGCCTGAGGCGGAACAGCAAGCGGCCGTGCTGGCCGCGTGGGCGGAACTGGACCGCGGGCAAAGGTTCGTCTGGAACAAGCTCATCACCGGCGAGTTCCGCGTCGGCGTGTCGCAACTGCTCGTCACCCGCGCCATCGCGAAGGTGGCCGGCCTCGACGGCGATGTGATCGCGCACCGCCTCATGGGGCACTGGAAGCCGACGCCCGCGTTCTACGCCGGCGTCATCGCCCCTGACGCGGCCGACGCCGCCCTGAGCCGGCCGTACCCGTTCTACCTCGCCCATCCGCTCGAAGGCGACCCCTCCGCCCTCGGCACGCCGGACGACTGGCAGGCCGAGTGGA
>JBBQCQ010000363.1:0-5005 GCA_038318835.1 Gemmatales bacterium
CGTGCGGATGGTCGCGCCCCGCGGGGCGCGGATGGTCGCCGCGCGGGGCGTCCGCGTCGGTGGTCCCAGGGTGGCGCACGCTGCGCGTGCTGACCCTGGGCTGAGGAATCTAACCCCTGCGGGGTACAAACCAAGAATATGCGGGGTCACGTCGGCAGTGACACCTTCAGTTCCCCCGCCGCTTTCGCGATCAGTTCCCACGTGCCGTCCGGCACCGGGATGCCGGACACGAGGCGCTTCTCCTTCGCCATTCGTTCGGGGTCGCCCGGCAGCGTGATCGCGCCCGCGCCCGCGGCCGTCGGGCACGAGCGGACGTAGGTTGTGAGGCCGTCGGTTTCCTTCAGGAAGTGCTCGACGCCGCCGAACAGCGCCGGGTTGAACAGCACGAACATCGCCGCGTTGCCCTGACCCGCGAGCGGGAACGTCGGGTTGCTGCACGCCCCGCCCGACAGCCCGCCGCACAGCAGATCGAGCAGCAACCCCAGGCCGAAGCCCTTGTACGCCTGCGTGCCGCCGAACGGCAGGATGGTGCCCCGCGGTTCCTGATAGAGCACACTCGGATCGGTTGTTGGTCGGCCGTCCGCGTCGATCAGCCACCCGGCTGGGGCCGCTTCCTTTTTCTGGAAGTAAACGCGAACCTTGCCTTCCGCGGCCACGCTGGTGCCGAAGTCGAGGATCACGGGATCGGTTGCGGTCGGCACGCCCAGACAAATCGGGTTCGTGCTGATCCGCCCTTCCCGCCCGCCCGGCGGTGCGACCCGACGGCCGGCCCCGTGCGAGTTCACCGCCGCAATCAGGGCCAGCCCCTTATCGGCTCCAGTTTCGGCATACTCGACGAGTCGCCCGACGGGGCCGCGGGTCCGAAGGGTGCCGGACGCGATGCCGACGGTTTCGGCTTTGTCCAGGAGCTTCGCGAGCAGCCGGTGGGCCTGAACCTGCCCAAGCCCCCAGTTCGCATCGGCCGCGAGAACGGCCGGCGTTTCGTTTAGGATGTCGAGTGAGACATTCGCCCGGAACTTACCTTCGCTCAGAAACTGGAGATACTGCGGCACCCGCATGACGCCGTGCGAGTCGTGGCCGCACAGGTTGGCATCCACGAGGTGGCGACTGACGACGCCCGCGTCGTCGGCCGGCACGCCGGCGGCCACGAAGAGAGCTTCCGCGAACGCGGTCAATGGTTCCGCCATCAGTGTCGGCATACAACACCCGGAGAGTGAGCAGGGAACAGAGCCAGGGTACGACTTCCCCTTCCCCGCGGCACCGCACGAGGACGAGCGATGGCCTTCACGATCTCGACGATCGAAATCCAGGCCGGCGACCGCAAGGGCACGGCTTACGTTCTGGCCGACGAAGCTGGCACCGTGCGGGCGGAAGTGTGGCCGACGCACGGCTTCAACTGCCTCCGCTGGCAGGTGAACGGCGAAGACATCCTCTACACCGCCCCGGACTGGGAGCAGAACCCGGTGCCGACGCGGAGCGGCCATCCGGTCTTGTTCCCGTTCCCGAACCGCATGCGGGCGGGCCGGTTCACCTTCCAGGGGAAGGAATACCTACTGACACTGAACGAATCGACCGGCAAGCACGCCATCCACGGCTTCACGCCGCGGACGCCGTGGCGCGTGATCGATCAAGGAGCGTCCGCCGACTCGGCGTTCGTGACCGGCGAGTTTCATATCTCGAAGGACGCGCCGCACGCCGTGGACTGTTGGCCCGCGGACGCCCGTCTCCAGTTGACCTATCGCCTGACCGAAACGAGTCTGCGGGTCGAGGCCGTCGTGGACGCGGCCGACGGTCGGGAACTCCCTTTCGGCCTCGGCTATCATCCGTACTTCCGCGCTCCCGGCGGGCCGGCCGATATCGCCGACTGGGTGCTGACTGCGCACGCCTCGTCGGTCTGGCCGCTGGACGGTGGCCTGCCGACCGGCTACCAGACTCCGGTACCGGCGTCGGTCGATTTTCAGACCGGGCGGCCGGTCGGCGATGTGGTCCTGGACACCTTATACGGCCGCTTATCGCCACGGAAGCGAAACAACGACACACTCGCGGAAGTTGCCCGGTTGGAGGCCGGCGGCCCGACGCGGCTCGTCGTTGCCGTGGACCCGGTCTTCCGCGAATTGCTGCTATTCACGCCGGTCCATCGCAAGGCCGTGGCCATCGAGCCGTATACCTGTGCGACCGACGCCGTGAACCTGACGGGCGATGCCGGGTGGCGGGTTCTGCCTGCGGGCGAACTGTTCCGTGCCAGCGTGGAGTACCGCCTGGAGCCGCGAAATGGTACCCGTTCGTAGCGCGTGTAAACTTCGCTTTGCGCAAACTTTGCCCGACCGAAAAAACTGACACCATGAACGGCCGCCGGCCACGCGGTTGGCTTGCCCTGGGAACGTCTCCGACCTACGGTTCGGCGACATCCCACGTAAGACCACGACCGCAGGCAGGCCCCGATGGGTTGGCTCAACAAGTCCAAGCGGACCACCCCGACCCCGATCGCGTCACCGGGCCGCAACGGCATTATCGGCCACCGCGTGCTCGGCCACTTCGAGCTGATCCGGATGATTGGCGAAGGGAGCAACGGCGAGGTCTACCTCGCTCGACCGACGGAGTATGCCGATCAGCAGGTGGTGGTGAAGCGGATCAAGCCGCACCTGGTGGCCAACCCGCGGTTCCGCCAGTTCTTCGATAGCGAAGTCGCGTCCATGACGCGGTTCAGCCACCCCTATGTGGTGCAACTCTTCGACGCCTCGCTCGACGACCCCATTGGACCGTGCCTCGTACTCGAATACGTGCCCGGCGTCACCCTTGAAGAACTGATTCAGCAGTTCCCGCGGTGGCACCCGCAGCGGTTCGCAAAACTCCTCGGCCAACTCTGCCACGCACTCCAGGCGGCCCACGACGCTGGGATCATGCACCGCGACTTGAAGCCCGCGAACATCATGGTGACTGGGTTCAATACGCCCAACGAGGGGCTGAAGGTCATGGACTTCGGCTTCGCCGGGTTCACCGAACGGCCGCATATTCCGCTCTCGGAACTCACCGACGAGGGGAGCGTGAGCGCACTCGGCACGCCGGCCTATGTCAGCCCGGAGATGGTGCGGGGGGATAGCGTCGATCACCGGGCCGACCTGTACGCCGTGGGGGTGATGCTGTTCGAGCTATTCACCGGTCGGCTGCCGTTCGACTACCCAACGATCAGCCAGATCGTCCTGGCCCACGCTCAACAACCGGCCCCGCGGTTCTCGCGGGTGGACGTACGCGATGTCTCTCCGGCCGTCGAGGCGGTGGTCCAGTGCGCGCTGAGCAAATTCGCCAGCGAACGGCACCCGACGGCCCGCGAACTCGCCCGCCATTACGGGCAAGCCGTCGGGCAAGAAATCTGGCATGAGAACGCCCCGACCGACCAGGCCGCGTTCTGCCCCGGCCAGCAGACGCTGTCGATGACCATCGTCGATAAGACCATGGTGGACATTCCCGTAGCCGGTTCGCTGGAGGACCAGTTCACGTTCTTCGACAAGTTCGAGGCGATGCTGTCCCCGAAGCTCGCGGCCATGAAAATTAAAGGGTTCGTCGCGGAGGTGAACGGCACCGTTCTGGATAGTCAACCGGGGCACGTCAAGATGCACCTCGGCTTGCCGCCCGACTGGAATGGGAAGCCGACCCGCAGTGGGGTGATCGGCTGGTTGAGACGACGAACGCAGGCCGCGCAGCCCGGCGAAGAGCCGATCGAAATGAACTTACAGATGCAGAATAAAGACGCCAACCGAGTGGCCGTCTGTGTGTCATTTCACCCGATCAAAGATTTCATGCCCGACGACTTGGAACTCTGGCAGAGCCGGTGCGAAGAAGTCTACAACGTCCTCCGCATGTTCCTCATGGCCGGTTGACGACCGTGGCGTGCCGAGTGTGCCGACGACGATAGCCCTTGTAGACTAAGTGAATGAGCGACACACCTGCCTTGCCCACCGTCCGGCTGAAGATCGAACGCCGGTCGTCCCACCCCTGGATTTTCCAGAAGATGGTCGAGAAGCCCCACACGCGGCTACCAGGCGGGAGCATCGTCGATATCGAGGATCGCGGTGGTCAGTGGGTCGCCCGCGGGTTCTACAACGGCCATTCTCGTATCTCAGTTCGCGTCCTCACGTCCAACCGCGAGGAGGCCATCGACGCCGAGTTCTTTCGCAAGAAGATTCGCGCGGCCGTCGTGCTCCGCAAAGCCATCCTGCAACTCGACCGCGTATCCAACGCCTATCGGCTCATCCACTCGGAGGCCGACGACCTCAGCGGGCTTGTCGTCGATAAGTTCGGCTCGACCATCGTCGTCGAGTTCTTCGCCGCCGGCATGTTCCGCGTGCGCCAAATGATCCTCGACGCGCTCGCGGCCGAGTTCCCCGATTCCAAGTTCTACTGGTTCGCCGAGGAACACGTCGGCAAGCAGGAGTCGTTCGACTGCCGGAGTCCGGAACCGCCGCCGCCGGAGGTCATCCACGAGCACGGCCTAAAGTTCCGCGTCGCCCCCGGCACGAAGCACAAGACCGGTTTCTTCCTCGACCAGCGGGACAACCGCAAGTACCTGAGCGAGTTCTGCGGCGGCAAACGGGTGCTGGACATCTGCTGCAACACTGGCGGGTTCGCCGTCTATGCCAAGGCGGTCGGCAACGCCGCCGAGTCGATCGGCCTCGATCTCGATGAGAGCGTCATCGAGTTGGCGAAGCAAAATGCGAAGCTGAACGGCGCCCAGGTGCGGTTCGTGCAATCCGACTTGTTCCCGTGGCTGCGCGATGCGATCCCGAACGGGGAGCGGTTCGACGTGGTTGTGCTCGACCCAGCGAAACTGACCCGCGACCGCGAAGACGTGGAGGGGGCACTGCGAAAATACACCGACATGAACCGCCTGGCGATGCAAGTCGTGTCGCCGGGCGGCGTCTTGTTGACTTGCTCCTTCACCGGCCTCGTCAGCGAGCCGGACTTCCTCGAGATGCTCCGCCGGGCCGCGTGGCAAGCCGGGCGGCAC
>JBBQCQ010000364.1:0-4999 GCA_038318835.1 Gemmatales bacterium
CTGGCCCGCGACAAGGCCGACGGGCAGGAGAAGTTCGTCGCGGAACTGCGGAAGGCGAAGGCCGCCCCGACCGCCCCCGTGCGGGCGCTCTGGGACTGGCACTACCTGCAATCGGTTCGGTATGACAACAAGGACGTGTTCGTGCGGGCCACGGCGCTCTCGAAGGCGAGCGACGACCCGGCCGCGCAGTTCGTCTTCCTCACGTCGGTCGCCCAGCGGACGGACGGCCAGCCGCAGCGCCGCTACTCCCGCGGCGGCCAGCCCGGCGAGGACAAGACGCCGCCGCTGCCCGACGACCAGTTGACGTACCTGATGGAGACGTACAAGAAGCTCAAGCAGATCAAGCCCGAATGGGTGACGCCCGATGTGACTGGGGCGGTCGTGATGGAACTGAAGCGGGCGAAGAAGGAGGCAGAAGAAAAGGCGATGTACCAGGAGATGCAGGCCGCCGCCACGACCGTCGATCGCGTGGCCACGGTCATCGGTGCGGCTGTCGAACTCGACGACCTGCCGACGGTGCTGGTCCTGTACAAGAGGCTCGAACAACTTCAGGGGCCGGTCAAGTCGTCGAATGCGCTCGCGGGTCTGCCGACGCGGCAGAACTACTCGTACCTCGTCACGATGATGGGCAAGCGGATCGAGGCCAAGAAGTACGCCGACGGGCTGACCCTCCTCGACTTCTACCTGACGATGGTCCGCCAGCAGAACCTTGGTGCCCCGAAGGCCGCGTCCACGACCTCGTCGCGGCGGCAACCCACTGGCGGGACCAACGTCAATCTGTTCGCGAGCGGCGTCTATGGCGGAAACAGCAAGCAAATCACCTTCCCGAACCCCAACGAGTACTACGACCAGGGCACGATCGATCTGCTCTACAACGCCTTCGAGCTGTATAAAAAGGCTGACCTCACGTCCGACCTGTTCGCACATTTCCAGAAACAGCTCGTGGCCGTCGACGGCCTGGAAAAGCTCTACCTCCATCTTGCGATCGGCTACTTGCACTGGTGGAACGAAGAGAAGGACGAAGCCCTGACGCACCTTTCCGATGCCGCGGTGCTCGGCCAGAACGACCACAACCTGACCCTGGAGATCGCCAACCTCCGGGAGCAGAACAACGAGATCACTGAAGCCCTCGCGCTCGTCGACAGCATCAACCCGACCGACCACCAGGTCATGCAGCGGCGGGAAGAAGTGGCCCTGCGGCTCGCGGAACGGACCGGCAACATCGATCGCGCCCGGCAGGCGGCCGAGCGACTCTTCGGCCTGCGGCTCGACGCCGACAAGCAGCTGGAACTCGCTGGCAAGATGCATCGCCTCGGCATGCACCAGCTCGCCGAAACGGTCCTCGCTCGTGCCCAACGGCAGGCCGGGAACAAGACGGCCACCCTCGTCCGGCTGATGAACGACTATCAGACGCAAGGCCAGACCGAGCAGGCCGTGCAGATCGCCAAGCAGATTCTGCGGAAGGCTCCGGCCGCTCCCTCCGGCCGCTACCGCGGTTATGACGAGGGCGATGGCACACGGAATCAGGCCATCGGCGTCCTTGCCCGGTCCGGCCAACTCAAGGAGCTCGTCGAACGGGCCGAGGCGCAACTGAAGACGTCCCCCAAGTCGATCCAGATTCACCAGACGCTGCTCGGCTACTATCAGGCGTCCGGCGACAAGGACAAGCAGAAGGCGACGCTCTTGAAGCTCGCCGAGCTGAAGCCCGACGATGCGGCCCTGACCATGCAGATCGCCACGCAACTCCAGCAGACCGGCGACAAGGTCGAGGCGATGAAGTACTACGCCGCCGCGATCAAGAAAGACCCGATGTTGTTCCAGAACAACTACTACGAGATTCAGCGGCTGTTCTCGGAGGAGAACAAGTTCGAGGAACTCGTGGCGATTTTCGATCAGGTCGATCTGAAGAAGTTCAACAACTACTGGACCGTGATCGAGATGGTCACGCCGCTGTTGGAGCAGGAGAAGACCCGCGAGATCGGGTTGAAGATGTTCGGGAAGGCCTGGGATGCCTTCCCGAACGAGCGGGCATACATCCTCGGCAACGTCAACCGCGACGAGCTGTGGAAGATGCCGGAACTGTACGACTATGTGAAGCAGGCGGTCATTCCGCGTGAAGACAGCCTGGGCGACTCGTGGGACGTGCTGACGCAAATCTCCAGTTACGGGCAGAACGGCCAGGCCACGACGGTGACGACGCGAATGTTGTCTCTCGCCCGCAAGCAGGAGCGACTGCCGGAACTCCGCAAGGAGATCGACGCCGCGCTCGCGAAGAAGCCCGACTGGCTGGCTGGCAAGGCACTGCTGGCCGTTATCGACATCCAGACCGGCCACAAGGCGAAGGGCATCGCCGCGTGGAACGCAATCTTCAACGACAAGAAGGCTGACATCCCACCGATGGCTCGGTTCACCCTCGCGCAAGAACTGGAGTATTACGCTGGAATCGAAGAGGATGTGCTGAAAAGTCTGGAAGCCGGCTTCGACGATCTGCTGAAGGACGACAACGCCAACCAGAACGAGTACAACTCCTCCCCGGCTCGCCGGCTGATCTGGTGGTACGAACAACTCGGCCGCGTGGATGACGCCAAGAAGACGCTGTCGAAGGTGACGAAGGTCGAACGGCGGAACCCTGGCTACGGTGGCGGGTACTGGGAGTATCGCGAAATCCAGGACGGCCTCGCCGTCGCGCAGGACTTCGCCCGCCTCGGGGACACCATCGAGGCCGTTCGCCAGTTCCAGCAGTTGCTTTCCAACCGCGACCGTCTGGCCATCGCCAACAGTTACTACGGTAGCGGGTCGGACCAGTTCACGAGCCAAATCGAGAGCAGTTTGAAGGAGACGCTCAAGAAGATGAAGCCGGAGACGCTCCCGGCCGCGGTGAATACGTTACTTACCCCGCAGAAAACGAGGGAGGCGAACAAGGCGGCGATCGACTTGATGGTGACGATCGACGCCCGCACGCTGGACAAGACCGCTCTCGCGAGCGTATTCGTCACAGCGGCTCAGTCGCTGGCCAAGAACCCGGACGCTCGCAAGGCGGCCATCACGAAGGCGGCGGCCGTCCAGGCGGAATACTCGAAGGATTTGACCGTCGCTATCGCATTGGCCGTCGTCGCCCTTACCGACGACAAGCCGGACGTGGCGAAGGCGGCACTGGAGAAGTTGACGAAGCTCGTGGACGAGATGCCGCTCGAACCACTGCCGAAGGGAGCGAAGGCGAACAGCCGCCAGCGGGCCGAGGCGATGCAGCAAGTAAACCTGTGGCTGGTCGCGCGAGACTGCCTGAAGAAAGACGACCTGCGAGCCGTCGGCGAAAAGCTGGCGACGCGAGCCGTGGCGGCAGCGACCCGGCAAGCCGACACGAAGCATGCGGTGGCCGTCCTCCGCGAGTGGGGCCAGATCGAACACGACCGTAAGGACGTGGCGAAGGCCGAGGCCAAGTGGGGCGAGATGCTCGACCTGCTGCTCCCGAAGCCCCCGCCACCGAAGGCCGTGACCGCCCCCGCCGCAAAGTCCGCAACGCCAGGCCCCGCTGCCCCACCTGCCGCGCCGCAATCGCGGATCGACGACGGCCGCCCGACGCACTTCGCCCAACTCGCGATTCCAACCATGCGAATCGCCCCCGCGGCAACAAGTCCTTCGACCGCGATGGCGACCAAGAACGGCGTGCCGGTGCTGACCGCCGATCAGTTCCAACAGGTGTACGAGGTGGCAAAGCTGGCCGCCGACAACAAGCTGACGGCCCTCTCGCTGAGGGCAATGCGGGACGCCGTGAAGGGCGGCCCGCCGGTCGAGGGGAAGCCGGACGAGAACCGTCGCGGTGGTGGCTACACCCAGGTTACGGTCGGCGGGTTGCAGTATCTCGTCGAACGCGGCGTGCAAGGGCCGATCTCGGTGGACACGGCCCTCTTGAACATGGTCGCCCGCTGGAAGAAGTTGAACGTACCGCCGGCCGAGGTGTACGAGGTGCTGGCGACGGCTGTCTTCCCCGAAAGTCGCCCGGCCGAGATGTTCCTGACGGCCGACGTTCGCCACGGCGGGCAGGTCTACACCATGATGGCCGGCGGCAATAGCTGGTCGCCCATCACCAACCCGCCGCCGGAAGTGTACGGCGCCACCGGCGACCGCGGGTTGGCTGGCACCCTCGCGCAACTCGCCATCGACGCCGGTAAGATCGACGACCTCAAGAAGCGGCTCGAAACCCGCGCGAAACAACCCCTCGGCGAGATGGCCGCGAACATCCTGGCCTTCACCCTCGCCGTGAAGACGAAGGACGACGCGAAGGCCCTCGAAATCCTCAAGAATCTCGGCGACCGGGCCAGCAAGGACACCTCACAACTGACGCTCGACACCGTCTCGAAGCTCGGCCAACAGGCACTCGACAACCCGGCTCTGGCAGCCACGGCCGAGCCGATGTTGCAGAAGGTGGCGATGAACTACGCCCTCGCGAAGAACACAAACGCGGCCGCCGAACTCGGCGAGAAAATCGTTGCCCACCACATCCGCAGCGGCAACAAGCCCGCCGCCCTCGCACTACTGAAGACGATGGAGACGACCGCGAAGACGTTCGTGACGCCGGACGCCTCGTTCTACGAGCGGCTCGCAACCTGGTACTTGAAAGCTGGCTCGGTCGAGGACGCGCTAAAGAACTACGCCCAACACGCCGACCTGACGAGCAGCGCCGTGGCCGACCCCACTCGCCGTGCTCGCCGGATCGAGCCGTCGCTGGCGAACTTCGTCACGCTCGTGCGGTTGCTCCTCGAACTGCCCGCCGACAAGCGGTACGCAACCCTGAAAACCTGGACCCTGCCCGCGACCGGTCGCAAGTCGGTGCGGTACTACGTGGGCACGATTCCGAAAGAGATCCCGCCGGCCCACATCTTGAAGTTGCCACCGCTGACGGCCGACGAGTTGACGAGCACGATGCTCCTACTTGTGGACGCTGCGAAGGAGTGCGGCAAGCTCGACGAACTCTTGGCCGAGGCTGACAAACTCGTCG
>JBBQCQ010000365.1:0-4979 GCA_038318835.1 Gemmatales bacterium
CACGCCCCGGCGGGCATCCTCGCCTGTTCCGCCGGCAAGCACGCTTACATCGAGAAGCCGTGCAGCCACACGCCGAAGGAAGGGGAGATGCTCGTCGACGCCGCGGCGAAGAACAACCGCGTCGTGCAGATGGGCAACCAACGCCGCAGCTGGGACAAAGTCATCGAGGCGATGCAGAAGGTCCGCGATGGCGTGATCGGACGCCCCTATCTGGCGTCGTCGTGGTACACGAACAACCGCGACACTACCGGCACCGGCACCGCCCAGGAACCACCGGCCGGCCTCGACTATGACCTGTGGCAAGGCCCAAGTCCGCGGACGGCGTTCCACTCGAACTACCTGCACTACAACTGGCACTGGTTCTGGCAGTGGGGCAACGGCGAACTCGGCAACAACGGCATCCACATGCTCGACCTGCTCCGCTGGGGGCTAGGGGCCGACAAGCCGGTGAAGGTCACATCGGCCGGCGGCCGGTATCGCTTCAAGGACGACCAGCAAACGCCGGATACGCACGTCGTGAGCTTCGACTTCCCCGACGGCAAGACGGCGACGTGGGAAGGCTTCAGCTGCAATCAGATTCCCCGCGAGAAGGCCATCGACTGTCTCTTCCAGGGGGAGAAGGGGTCGCTCGCCATCGCCGGGTCGGGGTACACGATCTACGACCCGAAGGGGAAGGAAGTGACGAAGGCGACCGGCGAGGGCGGCGACATCGTCCACATCGCGAACTTCCTGGCCGCCGTGCGGGGCGACGCGAAGGCCAATAGCGAGATCGCCGAAGGTGCGGCCAGCACGCTGCTGTGCCACCTCGGCAACATCGCCCACCGCGTGGGCCGCACGCTGCACTGCGACGCGAAGACGGGGCAGATTCTCAACGACCCGGACGCCGCCAAGTTCTGGACGAAGGATTACGCCGCCGGCTGGGAACCGAAGGTTTAAGGATTTGGGCGAAGCCCACGGACGGCCCTCCATGGGCTTCGCCCAAAATCCGCTGCCAGCGAATGACCCGGCTAAGCACACAGCCTGGGACGTCAAACGCGGGTGAGGCAAAGTACGCCGACTCGTCACAATTTCTCAAAACTGCCGAGCGGGTTTGTACGGAATCGCTGAAGTTGAAGAAGTTGCACACGCCTCGAAATTGCACCGATCCGCACGACCGCCGACTTGGCCCCCAGAACTCAACGATTCCGGCGATTTTTCGCTTTACATCCGGGGTCGAATGGATTTGGCACGGCCCGTGCAAAGGTATCATCCATCACTCGAACCCCCAACGCACGGAGGCAACCATGTGCAACATTCATAACAACACCCAAACCGCAACGACCGCCCAAACGATCACGCCGAAGCACAAGGTCGAAGCGATGCTTCACGACATCGCGTTCGTCCTGCGAATGACTCGCAAAGTGAAGGCCGAGATGCTGCGGGACCGGGCCGAAGCGGATGTCGATGTACAACGCCGCATCACTAAGCGGGAGGAACTCGTCGCCGTGTCGATGTAACGCGACCGCGTGTGAAGGCGGCCCGCACTTCCACCCCCGGAGTGCGGGCCGCTTGCGTTTGGCGAGCCGAGTACTGTCAGGTGCCGGGTGAGTACCATTGCCATTCACCTGGCACCTGACAGTACTCGGCTCGCCAAGATCACGGCAGCCCTGCCCACTTTCGCAGAATCCACTCCAGCGTCACGAACGCCAGGAACAGGCCGAGAATCCACCACGACTGACGCAGCGGCCGCTCCACAAAGTACTCGCGAGTCGCCGATTGGGCCGCGAGGGCGTCCACGAGTTCCTTTGCGTTCTCGATGGTGTACACCTTTCCGCCGCCGGCTTGGGATAACTCCTCCAACAGCGACAGGTTCGCGGCCAGATCGACCAACTCCTCGTTGTCCGGCGGGGCGACCTCGAACGTGCAGCGTAACTTTGTCGCCCGGCCGTCCGGCCCCGGCGGACCTTGAAGCTGGTCGGTCCACTCCGGGATTTCCAGTTCCACCGCGTACTTCCCCGGCGTCAGGTCGTGGGCCTTGCCGCTCAGGTCGCGCGGCCGGCCGTCCGGGTGCGTCAGCGGGATCAGGCCGACCGGCGTTTCCTTGCCGTCCACGCTCTCTGGCAACCGCACGACGCGGGCACCCTTCAGCGAGTTCGGCCCCAGCTTCTTCACCGCGTCGGACGTGCGGACGACGAATTCCACGTCTTGCCCGCCGTTGTAGATCGGCTCGCGGGTGCCGAAGCGAATCGTGCCGCTCGCGTTCGTCACGGGCAACAGCCGGTCGGAGGCAGCCCACTGCGCGACCTGCCCCCAGAAGCGGTGGTGGTAGAAGTCGCCGACCTTGAACCGCCACCGCCACGTCGAGTCGATGCCGACATACAGCACCCGGCCGAAGCCGTAACTGTGGCGGGCGATCACCGCCCGATCTCGCGGGCCGCCCCCCGGTGCGACGGCCAGGCTCTCCGCCCCTTCCTTCAGTTCGCCGACGGCCGCCCAATAGTGCAGCGGGAAGCGGTCCCACGCGGCCCGGTTCTGCCCGGCCGTGTCGCCCATCGACAGGAACCAACTGCGTTCGCCCTCGCCGGTGATGTTCAGCGGGAAGCCTTCGTCGCTGTTGAACGACTTCGGGTTGCGGATCGGCAGCAGTTTGCGGAACGGCTCGTTCTCGGCGTTCGCGTACTCCAGCGGCATCGCCCGCTTGCCGGCGAGCATGACGAGCGTGCCGCCGCTCTCCGCGACGTACTTTTCGATTGCCTCCCGTTGCGCGGGGTTCATCTGATTCGGTTCGACATCGCCGAGGATGATGCAGTCATAACTTGTCAGTACTTCCAGGTCGTCGGGCAGCTTGTTGGCCGGCGTGCCCATCTTGCGAAGTTCCTCGTCGCTCATCTTGCCGAGCCGTGGCTGGCGGAAGACGACACTGCGAATATCCATGTTTGGGTCGCGGCCGAGGGCGGTGTGCAGGTAGTGGAACTCCCACCGCGATTCGCCATCGATCAGCATGACCTTGGCCCGGTCCTTCACCACGTTCACGCGGGCCGACCGTTTGTTGTTTTCGGGGAATCGATCCTTCTCCCCGGCCTCGGCCGTCACGGTCATGAGTTGCGGCCCCGGCTCGTCCATCTTCGCCTTGAAGGTCAGCGGATAAACCGCGTCGCGACCGTCGTGGTCTACGCTTTCTTCCAGCGGCGGCTTCTTCGACCCATCGGGATTCGTGGGGAAGTCGAGCGACACCTTCACCTTGCCGGCCGGCCAGCCGGTAATGCGAACGCCGACCTCGACGGGCACAATGCTGCCCTTGAAGACCGTGGCGGCTTGCGCCTGGGCCGACACCACCGCCACGTCGGCCGGCGGGTCCTTCGGGGCGATGGCCACGGAGAAGATCGGCACCTTGCGTTCGCCCAACTCGCGGGCACGAATCGCCGGCGATTCGCCCCAGTTGTGCCGTCCGTCGGTGAGCAGCACCACGCCGAGCAACTTCGGCCCACTCGCGTCCGCCCCATCGCCGACCGATTCCGACGCGCGAACGAGCGGCAGTTTCAGGTCGGTGTACAGCGTCGTCCCGCTCGGCCTGCCGCCCCCCGAAAGGGCTTCGCGAAGCCGATCCGCTCCGACGGGTAGGGCGACCGTGTCCTTGCCGAAGCCGATGAGTTCGAGGCCGTGCTTCTCGCGAACCGCATCGAGCAAGCCGAGGCCGTCCTTCGTGAGAATGCGCGTACAGAGTTCGAGGCGGTTCGTGTCGTCGATCTTCTTCACGACCGTCTCGAAGCGTCGGCTCTCCCCCTCGCCGTTGAGGACGCCGAAGCGGGGCAGGCCGCCGGTGTCGCAGTTCTTCGCCCAGGCTTCGAGCTGAGCATCGCTCGCCAGATCAGGCACGAGCTTCAGGACTTTTGCGATGCGCAACTTCTCTGCCAGCGGTCGGGCCGGGTCGGTGACTTTCATGCTGTCGGAGCGGTCTACCGCGATGAGCACTTTCCCAGGCACTTCTTCCTTCACCGATCGAGCGACGACGGGTTCGAGGGCCAGCGTGATGAAGATGAGCGCGAAGGCGACGAGCCGTAGCGTGAGCAGCGCGACCGCAAATCGCCGGCGGATGAGCCGCGTCTCGTAGCGGTAGAGGAACACGAGCAGCGCCGAGAACAACCCGAGCAGCAGCAGCGTGAGGAAGACCCGCAGCGGCACGGACAGGCCGGGGAACGGCAGCCCAAGTCGGAGGAAGGCATCCGTGAACGGCAAACTAATCGAGGCCATGGCAACGATTCAACAGCGGGGACGGGAGTTAGGAAAAGTATACTCTCCCACCGCTGGTACGCCGAAGAGGAAAAGTCCCAGCCGACGGCACTCTCATCGGCCGGCGGACTGAATCTGTGCCGGGGTCGGAGAGGATGCCGAAGATCGGACGCGGGCGAACTCCTCGACATACTGTCGTTGCTCGACCGTCTCCGGGACGGAACAACCCCGCGCGGCGGAGACGTGACGGATCGCATTCTCGACTTCCATCCCCGCGGACAGCAAAACGCAAATGGCAACAGTGGCCGCCCGGCCGATGCCTTGCCGGCAGTGGACGGCGATGGTTTCGCCGCAGGCCAGTTGCCCACCGATGTCGGTGACGAGTGCCGCGAACGTGTCCTGAGAATCGGGAATGTTACGATCGGGAATCGGAAACGACAGGAAGTGAATGCCGTTCGCCACGCAGAGCGTGCCCTCGTCGGCGAGGCCCAAATCCGCGACCTCATCGGCCACGAGCAAGGACACGACGACGTTGACCCCGGCCCGCCCCCACGCTCGAACTTCACCTTCCAGCCAGTCGCCACCGCGCGGCCGTGGCATGATCGCGAGGCGACCGGGGGAACTGAGCGCAATCTAGTGGAGTTGGGTTGTCGTAGTGATGGGGCCTTGTAGATCGGGCCGAGGTTTTGGGAGGCCCGACAGGCGGGGTGTCGGGCCTCCCAAACCCTCGACCCCGATCTACACGTATGAGCACGATTTAGTTCAAGAAA
>JBBQCQ010000366.1:0-4966 GCA_038318835.1 Gemmatales bacterium
CGCGGGACGTGTCCAACTCGAACTCCCGCTCGATTTCGGCCTGCACGACGACGCCGGTTTCCGGTTCGACCCAGATCAGGCCCTTGACGCCGCCCGTCACGCTTTCCTTCGTGCCGGGTCCAGGAACCGACTTCCCGACCACGGAAATGACCGCCTCACGTCGGCCGCCCCGTTCGCGGATGCCGAGGTAGGTGTAGGTGATCTTGTCCTGATACTTGAACTCGCGGGACTTCGGTTTTTGATCCTTCGCCGGCGGGCCACCGAGACCCGTGCCAGAGCCAGGCTTCGGTTGGGAATAGATCGTCCACCGGACATCCTTGGTCGATTCCCAGGTCTCTTTGGGTTGCATCATCTTGTTGGGCATCGGGATCGACGTCGCCTCCATCGCTTCCAGTGCCCCGTTGGCGACGAGGTTGACGATCAAGTTCGCGAGCGGGTCGTTCACACCGGAAACGGCCAGCGTGTAGCTGTAGATTTCGCCGAGCTTGTTCACCAACCCGAACGCCGCCGCCATCTTGAAGTATTGCAGGAATTGCTCCTGCTCCTTCTTGCTGATCTCGACCATCGTCAGGCCGTTCAGCTCTTGCGCGATGGAAAACGACTCGAAGGCCAGTTGCAGGCGAGCGATTTGCCGGGCGTCGGTCTTGTCGGCCTTCACCACTGTCTCCCGCACGGTGAGCGATTTTTTGATGAGGACGCGATCGTTCTTCGATTCGCCTTCGCCCTCGAAGTCTTCACTGAGGGCGCTACTGTTGGACATCGTCACGGTCCGCTTGGCTCCCTCCTTGGGGGCAGCCGTCAGGTTCACGGCCACACGATCGACGGGTGGGCCGCTCATGGCCAGTTTGGCCCCCGGCATCGCGAAGGTTGTGAGCGAGTTCGTGTAGTACGGTTGGCTCCAGTACGTGCGGCCGGCGGGCGGTGTGGGGAACACGAGTTCCCCGGTGGCCTTCATCGTTTTTTCGTCGTACACGAGTTCGACGTCTTGTTCGCCGGCATCGCCCGGCTCGGAGGTCGGCTTTGTCATGGTCGGCGGGCGATACTTGGCGTTCACGTCGCCAATCCACGATCGCACCCGCACGTTCACCGACCGCTTCATCGGGTTGAGGATGTTCGCGGTGATGGGCACCCGGACCTTGCCGTTGTCGTTGTACGCCACCCCGTACTCGATGGTGGACACGCGGCCGGCCATGATGCCCAGGACGTACTCCGTGGGGACGAGCATGCCGATATAATTACCAGCGGCACCACCGTTGAAAATTTCGACGTTCACGCCGACGACAAACCCCTCGGCATCGACGACGGCCCCGCCGGAATTCCCAGGGCTAAGACCCCCTTCGACCTTGACCCGGCGGAGTTGGCCATAGTCGTTGGTCACGTGGCCGATGAAGGACGTTTTGCGGGCCGAAATGCTCGGGTCCTTATCCGAACCGATCGACCGGTTGAACCTCGCCCCAAGGGGAAAGCCGAGCGTGAACACACTCTGCCCGAGTTTCAACTGGGCCGACGATTTCACTTTCATCGGCGATGGCAAATCCGGTTCGCCGATGATCTGCAGCACGGCCAGGTCGATGTCGCGATCCACGGCCAGAATCTTGATTTTGGCGTGCGGAATTTCCCGCTGCTGAGGGGTGCCCGAGTTCAGGTACAGGGTCAGTTTCTTCGGCTCGGGCGAGTTCGGGGCCAACATGCTGATGACGTGTGCGTTGGTGAAGACAAACCCCGGTTCCATGCCGAACCATCCGCTGCCCGTCGCCGAACCGGCCCCCGTCTCGCACTTGATGAAGACGCTCGCCTTCGTACAAGAGTCCATCGTCAGGTCGGAGATGGAGCCGTTAAAGTAGGCTTCCGGCGACATGCTCGACGACGGCCGACCACGACCCCCGCTGCTCCCGCGACCACTCGGGGCTGTGTCGGGTTCGTTCGTCGTCGCGACCGTTTCCTTCGGTTCGACTTTGGGTTCCGCCTTCGGTTCGACTTTGGGTTCCGGTTTCGGCTCGACTTTGGGTTCCCGCTCGACCTTTGGCTCGACCTTCGGTTCGACCTTTTTCGGCTCGATCTTCTCAAGGTTCGGGGCCGGCGTTGGGTCGGGTACGTTGTTGACCGCGACGGGGGGCTTGTCGTCGCCGCCGGTCAACATGACAGCGGCTGTCACGCCCCCGACGGCGACCAGGGCCGCGACCAGGCCACCGACGATCCAGGGCATCTTCGACTTCGCCTCGCCCTTGTTGCTGCGGCGCGAAGGCCGGTCGTCCTCATCCTCGTCGTCATCTTGCGCGACGACCGGCCGCCGCTTCGGGGTGGCCTTCGGTTCGTCGTCGTCCTCGCGGTCCCGGCGACGTGCGGGTTTCGCCTTCGGCTCGTCGTCTTCATCGGCTTCGCGATCCCGGCGGCGGGCCGTCTTCGCCTTCGGCTCGTCGTCGTCGTCCGCAACCCGGCGACGGGCGGGTTTGGCCTTCGGCTCGTCGTCGTCGATCACCTCGGCGGCCGTCGGCTTCGCCGCGGCCTTCACGGGCATCATTTCGCCGCACTTCTTGCAGCGGATGGTTTTGCCGATCAAATTTTCCGGGACCGGGTAAACCGCCTGACATCCCGGACAGGACACGGGTAAGGCCATGGGCTATCATCCCCTGAATCGTTATGAAAGGTGAGAGAATAGGTAACAGTTTAACGACCTGCTCGTTAGTTCGTAACGGGAAAATCGCCCCAGCGAGAGAATCGGTGGCGTCACTTTGCCGGGGCAGTCGATCCGTTGGGAAGGAGGCGGTGGACGTAGTCGGCTAACTCCGCGTCGAACGTGGTGAGGTTTTTGCCCACGAGAACTTCTAACGCCTTGGCCGGGTCGCCACCAGAATTGACCGACACCAGATAGGCGTCGAACTCCTTGCTGCCGAGCAGATTCCGCTCGAACACGAGGTAAAACGCGACGACCCAGCACGTCAGATACGCGCGGTTGGCCATGGCTTTCTGGTTCGCGTGGACGGTCAGGAACGACTCGCCGCCGGTCCGCACCAACTCCGCCGTCGGCAGCAGGCCGCCCTTCGTGCGGCTGTCTTTCGCCTGCATCAGCCGTTCGCGGTCGGCGTGGCCGACCCGCAGTTCGTTGGCGTCGAGGATCGCCGTCTCGAAGATTTGCGCCAATCCCTCGTTCAGCCATCGGGGCAGGCTGCCCGTGCCCTTGCCGGCCTTCACGTCGGCGACGGGCAGCGGCGGATAAACGAAGTTGGCCGCATAGGCGTGGAACGACTCGTGGTAAAGCAGCGCGAACAGTTGCCTCGTCGTTTCGTCGAACTTCGCGTCGTTCGCCTTCTCGACGGCCCGAATCTTCGCCCGTTGCTCGGAGACAGTGACGAGGTAGCGGTCGCGGTCGGCCCGGCTGTCCTTGTACAGTTGCCGCACCTCGGCCTCGTACTTGTCGAGGGCGGCATCCTGCTGCGAATGGTGGACTTGCGACGCCGACAAGTCCTGGCCGAGCCGCCGTAGGTCGATGCCGCAGATAATGCGGTTCGTCTTCGGGTCGTACACGGCCGGGTTCAGGATCGGCCCGGTCGCGGGGCCGAGCAGGCGGGCGTACTCGTCCTTGTCCGGGGCGAGCAGGATCGTGAGCGTGCGGTTCGTCGAGGGCGTTTGCCGCGGCGGCAAGAAGCGAGTGTACGCAGTGAAAATTTGCTCCAGCCGCACGCCGGCCCGGCGGGTGATCTCTTCGGACGCGGACGAGGCCAGGGTGAATTGTTCCGAGTCGTACCGTTTGGCGGCGTCGGCCCGGCCGAGCCAGGCTGTCGGCTTCAGGTCGAGCGCATCCATGCGGGTGCGCTCGCCGACGCCTTTCGGGTCGAGGTCCGCGAGCTTCCGCTTGACGATCTCGCGCTCGGCGTCGGTGATTTTTCGGATGTCGGTGACTTCCTTCTTCTGAAAGAACGTCGTGAGCGTGACCGTCGGCCGGCCGGGTGGGCGTCGTACCACGCGGAAGCGAACGCCGGTCGCGTTCTCCTCCAGCACGATGCCCTGATACTTGGCCCCGTTGACGGCCGTGAGTTCGTCGAGCTTCCAAGCCGGCGTCGGGTCGGCGGCCAACAGCGCGGGCAGAAGCATGAGGCAATGGTGAATCATGATCGGCGGCCGCGGTTAGAAGAAAGGTTACTATGCTGATTGTGACCGAATCGGGTCCGAAAGGGTAGATGTGAAGACCGCCGTGCCGAACGATCTGGTGTTGGCCATCACCGGGGCGAGTGGCTCGCCCTACGCAGTCCGCTTGCTGGAGGTGTTCTTGCAGGCCGGCCACACGGTCCACCTGACCATTAGCCCGGCCGCCGTGGAAGTGTTCGAGCGGGAAGTCGGCCGGACTATCCAACTCAACCACTTCGACGCGCCCGCGTTCTTCGGCCCGAGTCCACCCGCGTTCGACCCGGCCCGGCTGAAGTACCACCATCACCGGAACTTCCAGGCCGGCATCGCGAGCGGGTCGTTCCTGACCGGCGGCATGGTTGTCTGCCCGTGCAGCATGGGCACCCTCGCAGCTCTCGCGCAGGGGATTTCGCAGAACCTCATCCACCGTGCGGCCGACGTGCATTTAAAGGAGCGGCGGAAGCTGATCCTGGTGCCGCGGGAAACGCCGCTCGGCCTGGTGCAACTGCGGAACATGCTCGCCGTGACGGAAGCCGGGGCGGTCGTGCTGCCCGCAATGCCGGCCTTCTACACGCGGCCGCAGTCGATCGCGGACATGGTCGATTTCGTGGTCGCGCGGGTGTGCGATCAACTCGGCGTGGACCACCACCTGAGCGAGCGATGGGGGAAGTAGGTCGGCCGAGCCGAGGCCGACCACCAGCCTTCCTGTGGGATCGCTCTGCCGCTACCTGAGGACCGCCGATGCCCCGCGTTTTTCTCTTCGCGTCCCTGCTGTTCACTCCGGCGGTTCATGCCCAGACGCCTGACCCCTACGGGCAGGCCGTGCAGCGGCTCACGGCCT
>JBBQCQ010000367.1:0-4960 GCA_038318835.1 Gemmatales bacterium
TCAGATCGTACATGGCGAGTTCGGCGTGCCGGCCGACGATCACCGTCCGCGTTGGCTCGTGATACACGGCCCGGTGATCGAGGTAGACGTGGTGCCCGGACTGGTTCGATGGCTGATACGCGAACGACGCCAGGAAGTCCAACGTCGCCAAGTCTAGGACCTGAACGCCGCTCGGGCTGGCGGGGCAGACGTAACGCGGGGCCGAGTGGGTGGCCGGCGGCATCACCGAAACGGCCGCGAGCGGGCGGGCCGTGGACGACCCGTTGCCGGCCAGCAGTGTCCGCAACCGAACCCGGTCGTCGACGCACACCGCCATCCGGTTCGCGTCGACGACCGGGGTGAACTGGACGGAGACGTGCTCGTCGTCCACGCCGTCTGTCACCTCCCAGACAATGTCGTCTTTGCCGGGTCGCAAGCTGCGGAGGTGGATCGCCAGTTGGAACGGGTCGCCGCCGTTGACGGCCACATAGCCGTCGTTCTCGCCGACGAACGCAACCGTCATCGGGAAACCCGGGTGTTCGTCGAGCGGGGGGAACGTCAGAGGCGCGGCCGGGCCGGACAAATCCCAGACGGTCGTCAGTGCGTGCGTCTCGGTGGCCGCCACCTTCGTGCCGTCGCGGCTGAATGCGATCGCGGCGAACCGGTTCCTCGCCGCGTGCAGCCAGCCGACGCGGTTCTCGCTCAGGGCGTCGTCGCCGGCTTCCTCGCGGCGGTCGTGGCAGGGGCCGCAGGTTTCGCCCATCCAGCCGAGGGCGTCCGGGGTGCCGACCGCGCCGCAGCCACACACGGCCAGCCAGTCGATCTGCGGTTCGCCGGCGGTCGGCAGGAATCGCTGGTAGAGGTATTGCGGGTAGCAGTGCCACAAGGGCGGGCGGCGGGCGAGTTCGGACTTGTCCAACAACAGTTTCGCGTCGTCGTGCTCGATGCGGCGGCCGCGGAGGACGACGTGCTTGCGGCCGATGTGGTCGGTCCACCACGCGGCCACGAGTTGCGTGCCGGGCACCCCGCCCTTGCCGCCGCGGAACAGGTCGAAGCCTTCGGGGGCGGCCTGCACTTGGCGGGCGAACTTCCGCCACTTCGCGGGGTCGTCCTTCAGCAGTCGCGTGCGGCACCGTTGGTTGGCGGCCGCCGCCGCGTCGGCCAATCGCTCGGCGATCTCGCCGGGCGACGGGTCGATCAGGATGGCCTCGAATTTCAGCACGGCCGACCTACTTGAAGAACGCCTGCGGCTTGTCCTTGAACTCCTTCAGGCCGGCCGACGGGATCGTGAACACGTCGTCCTTCTTCATGATCGTCCAGCCGAAGTACGTCGCCCCGCCGTCGTTCTCGTTGGCCAGCGTCATCGCGATGTCGGGGTGGCCCTCGAGTTGCAGTTTGATCTCCAGCGTGTTGGCCGCGTTCGACAGGTCGAAGCCCTGCTCCGGCTTGAAGCCGCCGGGCACGTAGTTCACCGCCCGCGGGGCGGCGACCGCGGCCAGGAAGATTTCCACCTTCGCCGGATCGACCGTGCCCTTCTCGCCGGCCGGCTCCTTCACGGCCCAGCCGCTCGGCGTTCGCTCGAAGCGGTACTTCGTCGGCTGCTTCAGGCTCTGCTTCCAGCCGGTTAGCTCGAACGCCTTCACCTTCGCCGGGTCGATCTGGTACAACAGGCGGTCGCGGAAATCGTCGGCCTGCAACAGCGTGAAGAACGCCCCCGACACCGTCACGATCAGCGGCTTCGCGTTCGTGCGAAGGTACACCGATTTCTTGTCCTCGGCCTCGTTGCCGAACTCGTAGACGCGATCCGGTTCGGTCGGCGTGTCGAACCCGACCACGACCTTGATCCGCGGATTCGCTCCGACGCCGTACTTCGCCAACTCGGCCTCCGTCGGGTTCTCGGCCACTACCCGCAGCGGGTTCATAATCGGCACCCGGCCGATGCACTCCATCACCTTGCCGGCATCGGCGGTCTGCCCCTTCAGGCGATCCGGCGACAGGAACGTCCACTGCCCCGCGTGGGCCTTGCCGTCGCTCTCGACGGTGAAGGTTTCGCCGCCGCGGACGAGCGTCAGCTTCTTCACGGTGTTCGGGGGGAACGGCTTCAGGCTGCCGTCCACGTAGCCGAGGCGGTCGCGGGTGAGCACCGGCAGCACCGTGGTGGCGAACTTCATGTCGGTGCGAATGCCGTCGGCCGTGATGCGGCGGAGGAACACCAGGTCGCCCTCCGTCTTGCCGACGAGGATCGTGACCGACGGATTGCCGTCGCCCTTCAACTTCGGCTCCGGCGGCAGCTTGGCCGGGTCCTTCTCGGGGGCCGGCTTCTCGATGCCGTCGTACCACAGCTTGATTTCGGCCTTCTTCTCCGCGTCGGCGAAGGCGGCGTCGTTGAGGGCGGTGAGCACCTCCTTCGCGGCCCGCGGTTGGGTCAGCGTCGTGAGCAAGCCTTGCACCGTGAGGGCGGCTTGTTGCGGGTCGTTCGGGCCGCCGTACAGCACCCATCGCGAGTCGGCCGGGCCAGGGATGCGGCGAAGTTTCGTGTTCGATGGCCCGACGGCGATGTCGATGGCGTCGATGGCGAACTGCTTGCCGGACGGCACGAGCGTGCGGTCGCGGAGCGTGCTGGGGTCGGTCGCGACTTTGCCGAGGGCGGCGATGCGTTCGGGCACGGCCATCGCCTTCACGACCACGGCGTCCGACGCGAGCTTGCAGAAGAACTTGTCGGTCTTATCGTCCACCCGCTTGCCGACGAACACCACATCGGGCGGGCCGCTCTTCGGCTTCACTTCGATCCGCAGCATCTCCTTGTCGGCCGGGGCGAGGCCGTACTTGTCGAGCGATTCCGGCTTCTCGACGAAGTCGGTCGCGGCGGCGGCCTGAAGTGCGGTGAGGGCCGACACGAGCGGGCGGACGCCGGTGAAGGTGGCGGGCGGGGCCTGGGGGTCGCCTTCCAGGTCGGCGGTGCCGTAGCCGGCGGGGGCGGCGAAGGTCCACTCGCCGGTGCCGGGGTTGCGGACGAGTTTCGTCTCCTGGCCGCCCTTCGTAATCGCGATCGACTCGGCCTCGGTCAGCAGGTCGGTTTCCCCGCGGAAGAACGCCCGCTGGCGGAAGTCGGACCGCCACAACGCCTTCTCCCACGACTTGCCATCCCGCGGGGCAGTCGGATCGGGGCGGAAGAGGCCGTCCAGGTCGTCGCGGCGGACGGCCACCGGTGTGTCCGGGCGGGCGGAGGTGGTGACAAACGTGACCGCGTTGCGGCCGATGGTCGTGTCGCCGACGTTCAGCGTGGCCGACTTGTCGCCCGCCTTCAAGGTGACGCGGATGCCGGGCTTGTCCAGGCCGTGGACGGTCTTGTTGTCGGTCACGCCCGCCGCGGCCGTCGGCTTCACCGCGAGCAGGTCGGTGATCAATTTCTTCACCACGAACTTGTCGGCCCGGCCGCGGCCCGGTTCGGTGATGTCCCACCGGTCCTTGTCGGTGCGGGTGAGAACCATCTTCTCTTCGGTCGGCCCCGTGCGGACGATCTCGACGGCGTCGATGTCGGCGTCCTTCAACCCGCTGAGCGGTTGAAGGAGGACTTCGCCGGTGGCGGGGCGGTCGTCGAACAGCGACGAAAGGAGCAGCCCGCCGACGGCGAGCAAGAGCACGGCCAACAGAATCCAGGCGAGCTTGAAGTTCATCGCGAACCCTGCAAAAAGTCGTGTGCGAATCGGCCGGCCCAAAAGTGTCGGGCACTCGCTCCGCGAGTGCCCCCGACGGCATCCGGTCTACGCCCGCGACGTCCTCGCCCGAGGCGCGCGGGGCACTCGCGGAGCAAGTGCCCGACACTTCTGGAACTACTTCCGGCGGATGACCCAGACGCCGGCCCCGAGGCCGGCGATGACCAGGGCGATCAGGCCCAGCGGCAGGATCAACAGCCGCATGCTGTCGGCCGTCGGGTTGGGCCGGTACATGCCGTAGGGCTTGGTGGCCACTTCCACGACCGGGCGATCCCGCAGCCAGTCGATGGCCGACACCATCATGCCGTTGCCGGGGTTGCCCTCCGGCTGGCCACCGAGCGTGGCGGCCGTGGCATCGGTGAAGAACATGGTCGAACCGAACACGACCACGCGGCCAGCCGTGCCCTCGGCGGCCGCCGCGGCCACCACTCGCGGCCGGAACGACAACTGCTTCTTCTGCTGCACTTCCCGCGAGCCGACAAGTTCCAGGAGTGCTTTCTGCGGGTCGGCGGGGCGAACCGGCTCCAACCAGTTCGGGGACCGCTCCGTGCTGGCGGTGATGAGCAGCGGATAAGCCTCGACACCACCACCGGGGGGCGAAGGCTTCACGTCCATCGGCCGGGAGTTGCCGAACGGCAGCCGCGGCCCGAGTTCGATCAGCGGCCGGACGATCGGGTTATCGGCCTCGGCCGCCCGTCGCGAGACGCCGACGATGGCCATATCCGCCGAGCCGTCCCGGTCGGTCGGCACGTTCATGACGATCGCCTGCTGAAGCGTGATGTTGAACCCGGTGAGGAGTTCCTCCAGCCCGGTCGGTTGCACGCCGTCGTTCTTCACGTTCGAGTTCGGCCCCGCGATGACGATGAGCTTCCCCTTCTTGCCGTCGGCCCGCGGCTCGGTCATGTATCGCTTCAGTTCGGCCGCCAGTTCCGGGGCCACGCCCTGGGCCGGGTTGGCCACCACGACCACGACCGCGTCGTCGGGCACCTTCGGATTGTTCTTCTCGAACACCAACGGCTTCACCGTGATGTTTAGCTTCTCAAGGTACGCCCGCAGTTGCCCGGCCGAGTTCTTGGGCGTGTCCTCGGGGCCAGGCGTGAGGGCAAGTTCACCGCTCCCCTGGGTGAAGTAGACCACGGCCTTCGATTGGTTCTCGGCCAGGAATTGCAGTTCGCGAACGAGGACCCGCTCGCCGGCGAATTCCTGGCCGCGGGCCTGGCCCCGCTCGTCGCGGCTGGCGGTGACGAGATCGGACAGTTTGATCG
>JBBQCQ010000368.1:0-4952 GCA_038318835.1 Gemmatales bacterium
GCGGCCGCCCGCTGATTCTCGACCCCGCGGCGATTGAAGCTGGGGGCGGCCCCCCCCCGCTCGCCAAGTCATCTGAGGATCCGTCATGCGTGCGACCTTCGCCGTTCTGTTGCTGGTGTGTCTCGGCTGCGGCGGCAACCAACCGCCGAAGGTCGCGAAGGCGAGTTTCAAGCCGAACAAGGAGACGACGTACATCACCGAGCCGGTGGACGCTGACGGCTACCTCGACTACGAGTCGGCTTTGAACGAACGGCTCCGCGGCAAGATCACGCCGGTGACGAACGCGAATGTGCTGTTGTGGCAAGCGATGGGGCCGAAGCCGGAGGGGAAGGAGCCGCACGCCGATTACTGGAAGTGGCTCCAGGCCGAACGCCCGGCCGACGGAAGGAAATATTTTGTCGGGCGGCAGTTCTTTTTGACAAGCCGTGGCGTTGAGGGGAGTGGTGACGCGTTCAACGAACGCGACGGGCGGTTGAACGCCCGTCCCTGGACGGCCAAGGACGAACCGGATTTCGCGGCCTGGTTGGAGGCGAACGAGCGACCCCTCGCGTTGGTCGAGAAGGCCTCCCAGCGGGCCGAGTATTACTACCCGCTGGTTCCGCGAAACGAGGACGGCAGCCGGGGGGTGTTGATCGACTCACCCTTGCCGAGCTTGCAAAAGGTCCGAGAGGTGGCCGACGCCCTCGTGAAGCGCGCAATGTTGAACATAGGCGAGGGGAAGTTTGACGAGGCGTGGAGGGACTTGTTGACCCTCCACCGATTAGGCCGCCTGGTGGGAAAAGGCGGCACGTTGATCGAACAGCTCATCGGGTTCGCGTTCGACGGCATGGCCTGTCGAGCCGACATCACGTTCCTCGGTCGTGCAAACCTGACCTCGAAGCAGGCTCAACAATACGGGGCGGAACTTCACAAGCTACTACCGATGCCGAACCTGGCAGACAAGGTGGATTTGTGCGAACGGCTGACGATCCTCGACATCATCCAGTTCACCCACAAGTACGGGTTCGATTCGCTCGGCAAGACTGGGACCGGTAAGCCGCCCGTAGCGCCCGACGCCGCCACGCAGGCGCTGTTACGCCAGCTCGACTGGGACACGATCTTCAGCACGGCGAACCCCACGTTTGACCGGGCGGTTGGTGCCCTCAAACAGCCAGACCGGGCATCTCGCCTGCGAGAGTGGGGCAAGGTCGAAAGCGATCTTCGGGAACAGCGAAGGCAACTCGGCGACAACACGGACGTCCGCAAGGCCATTCAAGATGGCGGGCCAATCGACAAGGTGGCGAGTGAGAAGGTCGGCAAGATTCTGATCACCCTGTTATTCCCGGCCGTCAACAAGGTGCTCCCCTCGCCGGATCGTCTCGTACAGAACCACCGCAACCTTCAACTCGCGTTCGCCCTTGCCGCCTATCGATCGGACAACGGGAAGTATCCGCCGAACCTTGCCGACCTCGTGCCGAAGTACGTGGCGATGGTCGCCCCTGATCTCTATTCCGGCAAGCCGCTGATCTATAAGCCGACAGGGGCCGGGTATCTGCTCTACAGCGTCGGCGAGAACGGTGAAGACGACGGCGGCGCGACCTACGGTGACGACCCGCCGGGCAACGACCTCGTGGTGCGGATGAAGTAGTTTAGCCGCGACGCGGAGGCTTTGCGGAACGGAGCGCGGGTAGTTGCAACCGCCCCGCGCTCTGCTCCGAAGCCTCCGCATCGCCGCTAAACGGTCATATCTTGTTGGGATGCCTACCGCACAGCTTTCGACCGTCGATCTCGTCATCGTGGCCGCGTACATCCTGGCCATGACGGGCATGGGGGCGTGGTTCACCCGCCGGCAGAAGGACCTGCAAGCCTACTTCGTCGGCGGGCGGAACGTCGGCTGGTTCATGGTGCTGGTCTCCATCGTCGCCACCGAGACGAGTGCCGTCACGTTCCTCAGCGTGCCCGGCGTGGCGTATGCGGAGGGCGGCAACCTCACGTTCCTTCAGCTCGCGTTCGGGTATATCGTCGGGCGGTGCCTCGTCGCGTGGCTGCTGTTGCCGCTGTATATGCGGGGCGAACTCTTCTCTGCGTACCAGGTACTCCGCGAGAAGTTCGGCCCGGCCGTGCAGCGGGCGGCGTCCGGGTTGTTCCTCATCACGCGCACCATTGCCGACGGGCTGCGGCTGTTCCTGACGGCCCTCGTCATTCAGTATGTCGGCCTCGACGTGGAGACGGCCATCCTGCTCGTCGGCGTGGTCACCATCGTCTACACCTTCCTCGGCGGCATGAAGGCGGTGCTGTGGACCGACCTGATTCAGTTCGTCATCAAGATCACCGGGGCGGTTCTCGCGGGTGTCTTCGTGCTGATGCAACTCCACGGCGGCTGGCAGCAGTATGTCGAAGTCGGCACGGCCGCGAACAAGTTCGTCTGGCTCGACCCCGTCTTCGACGTGACGAAGGCGTACACCTTCTGGACGGGTCTGATCGGCGGGGCGGTGTTCAGCATGGCCTCGCACGGGGCCGACCAGCTCATGGTGCAACGCTACCTCTGTGCCCGCTCGCTCGGCCACGCCCGGCTCGCGCTCGTGCTCAGTGGGTTCACCGTCGCGGTGCAGTTCGTGCTGTTCCTGCTCGTCGGTGTCGGCCTATTCGTGGCCGTGAAGACCGGCACCTTCGACCCCGGCACCGCGACGAAGGACGAAGTCTTTGGCCTGTTCATCGTCACGCAGATGAAGGGCGGGTTAGCCGGTATCCTGGTCGCGGCGATCCTTGCGGCGGCGATGTCCACACTGTCGTCGTCCCTGAACAGTTCCGCGAACGCGCTCGTCACCGACTTCTACAAGCCGCTCGTGCCGAACAAGAGCGAGGGGTTCTACGTCTCGCTTTCGCGGGCGATGACCGTGGTCTGGGGCATCGCGCAGATGGGCGTGGCGGTGATCGCCTACCGGAGTGGCAGCGAACGGAGCGTGGTCGATCGCGTGCTGGCCGTGGCCGGGCTGACGACCGGGCTGATCCTCGGCCTGTTCCTGCTCGGCCGGATGAAGAAGCCGGTGCCGTCGTCGGCGGCGATTGCGGGGCTGCTCACCGGGGCGGTCGTGGTCGGGCTTGTGTACCTGCCTGCGTTCGACTTCGCGCAAGACTGGCTGAAGGCGAATGTGCCGGCGTGGTTCCCGGCCGATAAGAAGACCGCACTCGCGTTTCCGTGGTACGCTCCGCTGGGGGCCGGGACCACGGTGCTGGTGGCGCTGGTGGTGTCCCAAGCCCGCGGCGCAAGCAAGGGTTAATGTTCGACATGCTCGATCACCTTCAGACCGAAGCTCGTAACCCGGCCTCCGAGCGGCTGGACGAACTCACGTCGGTCGAGATCGTCGAGCTAATGAACCGCGAAGACGCCACCCTCGCGGCCGCCGTCGCCACGCAGAAGCAGGTTCTCGCGCAAGCCATCGACATTCTCGCCGACCGCCTCGGCAAGGGCGGGCGGCTCATCTACACCGGGGCCGGCACCTCCGGCCGCCTCGGCGTGCTGGACGCCAGCGAGTGCCCGCCGACGTTCCAGACCGATCCTTCGCAGGTGGTCGGCCTCATCGCGGGCGGCCGCGGGGCGATGTTCCAGGCGGTCGAAGGGGCGGAAGATTCCCCCGAACAAGGTGCGGCCGATCTCGTGGCATTCAACCTGACCGCGAACGACGTGGTCTGCGGCATCGCCAGCAGCGGCCGCACGCCGTATGTGATCGGGGCCGTGCGGCACGCTCGCAGCGTTGGCGCGTTTACGCTCGGCGTCGTCTGCACCACGAACTCCGCGGTCGGCCGGGAAGTCGATCTGCTCCTCGCCCCGGTCGTGGGGGCCGAGGTGCTGACCGGTTCGACACGGCTGAAGGCCGGCACGGCGACGAAGATGGTGCTGAACATGCTCACGACCGGCGCGATGGTCCGCCTCGGCAAAGCCTTCGGCAACCTCATGGTGGACTTGAAGGCGACGAACCAGAAGCTCGTGGCTCGCTCGAATCGCATCGTGCGGACCGTCACCGGGCGGGATGAACTCGCGGCCGACATGCTGTTGAAAGAATGCGGCGGCGAAGTGAAGACGGCCCTCGTCGCGCACCTCGCGAACGTGCCGCCGGCCGATGCCCGCCAGAAACTGCACGCGGCCGGCGGGCGAATTCGCGCGGCCGTGGGTTCCTCGCTGAAGACAGCCGCGACCCTCGAACGGCCGCTTCGCCCCGACCTGGTTCTCGGCATCGATGGCGGCGGCACGAACACGCGCACACTGCTCGCGAACGCGGCGACTGGCGAGATTCTCGGCCGCGCGGAGGGCGGGCCGTCGAACATTCAATCGGTCGGCGTCGAGACGGCCCTGAAGGCGCTCGACGATTCCATCGATCTGGCGTTCCGCATGGCGAACCTGCCGCGGGCGAAGGTCGGCGCGATCGGCCTAGGCCTTGCCGGCGTGGACCGGCAGGAGGGGCTGGACATCATCCGCAGTTGGGCGCACCGCTCGGCCGTGTCGGAGATCGTTCGCGTGTCGAACGACGCGACGCTGCTGCTCGCGGCCGGCACGCCCGACGGCTGGGGGCTGGCGGTCATCGCCGGCACGGGGTCGATCGCGTTCGTGCAAACGCCGGACGGCCAAGTCGGCCGGTGCGGCGGCTGGGGCTACACCCTCGGCGACGAGGGCAGTGCCTACGTCATCGCCCATCGCGCGTTGCGGGCGGCGTGCCGTGCCCACGACCGCGTCGGCCCGCCGACGGTGCTGGTCGAGCGATTCGTGAAGCGGATGAACGTGGCCGATGCCCCGGGCCTGATCCCGGCGGTGTATCGTGGGCCGTGGGACCGGGCCGCCATCGCGGGGATGGCCCCGCTGGTGCTGGAGGCGGCGGCCGAGGGCGACGCGGTGGCCGGCGAGATCGTGCGGAGCGAAGTCACCGATTTTGCACGCACGGCGTTCGGGGCGGTGGCGAATCACGGCCTGCCGCGAA
>JBBQCQ010000369.1:0-4949 GCA_038318835.1 Gemmatales bacterium
CACCTGCACGCGGAGAACGCCCCGGCCGCCGCCGACGCGATGGCCGGGCACATAACGTCGGGCGAGAACTACTGGACGGCGGCAGTGTTTGGTGCGAACAAAACCTGAGTTTGCCGCAGATTTACGCAGAAAACACAGATCAGAACGAAGGAAAAAGTAAAAAAGAAAAGGGAAAAACGAAAAGAGTCTAAGACCGTCGGTGCCTTGCGTTTTTACCTTTTCCTTTTTTTTTCTGCTTCTTGCCTTGAATCCGCGTTTATCAGCGTCCATCTGCGGCGAAAAATTTCTTCGAGGGACGATGACCATGCGACTCCTCCTCCTCCTGGTCGTACTCTTCGCGGCCGGTTCCGCGTCGGCGGCCGGGCCGAAGCTTGAATACAACCGCGACATCCGGCCGATCATCTCGGAGAACTGCTTCGCGTGCCACGGGCCGGACAGTGCCGCCCGCAAGGGCCGGTTGCGGCTCGACCTGCGGGAAGACGCCCTGGATCGCGAGGCGTTCGAGCCGGGCAAGCCGGCCGAGAGCAAGATGGTCGAGCGGATGCTGCTGCCCGACAGCGACAAGGCGAAGATGCCGCCGGCCACGTCGCACAAGGTGCTGAAGCCGGAGCAGATCGAGATCCTCAAAACGTGGATCGCACAAGGGGCAGAGTACCAGGCTCACTGGTCGTTCATCACGCCGAAGCCACCGGTAATACCAGGAGTCAGGGGACAGGAGTCAGGAGTCAGGAATCCGATCGACAACTTCGTGATCGCGGAGTTGCAGAAGCACGGGCTGACGATGGCCCCGGAGTCCGACAAGCGGACGCTGGCCCGGCGGTTGTCACTCGACCTGACCGGCCTGCCGCCCGACCCGGCCGACGTGGACGAGTTCGTCAAGGACACCGCCCCGAACGCTTACGAGAAGCTCGTCGATAAGTTCCTGCGGTCGCCACACTGGGGCGAACACCGCGGCCGGTACTGGCTGGACGCTGCCCGATATGCCGATACGCACGGCATCCACTTCGACAACTACCGCGAGATGTGGAGCTACCGCGACTGGGTGATTAACGCCTTCAACCAGAACCAGAAGTTCGACCAGTTCACCATCGACCAACTGGCCGGGGACTTGCTGCCGAACGCGACCATCGAGCAGAAGGTCGCGACCGGATTTAACCGCAACAACATCACGACCAACGAGGGCGGGGCCATCGCGGAAGAGTACCTGGTGCTGTACAACCGCGACCGCACCGAGACCGTCAACCAGGTGTTCATGGGCCTGACGGCCGGGTGTGCGGTGTGCCACGACCATAAGTTCGACCCGATCACGCAAAAAGACTTCTACAGCATGGCGGCGTTCTTCAACAACACGACGCAGAACGCGATGGACGGCAACATCGCGGACACACCGCCCATCGTGCAGGTGCCGAAGATGGAAGACCGGGCACGGTTCCTGGGAATTCTGAAAGAGATTAGCGACGCGAAGGCCAAGGTCGAGGCCCGCAAGAAGGCCGCGAAACCCGCCTTCGACACGTGGGCCGCGAGCGTGAAGCCGGCGGATGTGGCGGGCAAGGTATCCGACGACAAGCTGCAAGTGCTGGCGAAGCTGACCGAGGGCAAGGGGAAGAAGGCCACCTTCACTGTGGACGGCAAGGAGCAATCGCACGACCTGGACCCGGGCGGCTACGTCTGGGGCAACGGCAAGCCGAACCAGAAGGGACTAACGATCCTCCAGAGCGGCCCGGCCGTCGAACTCAAGGGGGCGGGCGACTTCGACGGCAAGACGGGCTTCTCAGTCGGGGCGTGGGTGAAGCTCTCGAAGCGCAACACCACCGGGGCGATCGTCGCCAAGATGGACACGCCGGCGAACGGCCACCGCGGCTGGGACCTGTGGCTGCAAGCCGACCGCGTGGGCATGCACCTCATCAACAACTTCCCGACGGACGCCGCGAAGGTGGTGGCCAAGACGCCGCTGAAGGTGAACCAGTTCCACCACGTCTTCGTGACGTATGACGGCTCGCAGAAGGCAGCCGGGTTCAAGATTTTCATCGACGGCGTCCTTCAATCGCTGGACGTGGAAACCGACACGCTCAAGAGCACGGCCCAGAATCAGGTGCCGCTCAAGATCGGTCAACGGCAAACCGAACAGCGGGTGGCCGGCGTGTCGCTGTACGACCTGCGGATTTACGGTCGCACACTGCCGGCCGGCGAAGTGGGCCAACTGGCGAAGGGCAGCGTGGCCGCCGACATCCTGGCGAAGCCCGCCGACCAGCGGACGCCGCAGGAAGTCACGGACCTGTACGACTGGTGGCTGACCACGATCGATCTGCCGTACAAGGCCCTGGGCGACACCGTCTCGCGGTTGCAACAGGAAGAAGTCGCCATCCGCTCCCGCGGCACGATCGCGCACGTGTCGGCCGAGAAGCCGTCGATGCCGGAGGCGTTCATCCTCAACCGCGGCGAGTACGACCGCCGCAAGGACAAGGTCACGCCGCTGACGCCGAAAGCCCTGCCGCCGTTCCCGGGCGAGTTCCCCAAGAACCGCCTCGGCTTCGCCAAGTGGCTGCTGATCCCGGAGCATCCGCTGACCAGCCGCGTGACGGTCAACCGCTTCTGGCAGGAGCTCTTCGGCACGGGTCTGGTTCGCACGGCCGGCGATTTCGGCATCACCGGCGAACAGCCCAGCCACCCGGAACTGCTCGACTGGCTGGCCCTCGAATTCTCGTCGCACTGGGACGTGAAGCAGTTCTTCAAGCTCATGGTCATGTCCGCCACCTACCGGCAGGCGGCAGTGGTGACGCCGGAGAAACTGGAGAAGGACCCGGCCAACAAGTGGCTGAGCCGCGGCCCGCGCTTCCGCATGGATGCCGAGATGGTCCGCGACTACGCCCTGACCGCGAGTGGCTTGCTCGTCCGCAAACTCGGCGGCAAGAGCGTGAAGCCGTACCAGCCGGAGGGCGTGTGGGAGGCCGTGGCCATGCCCGGCAGCAACACCCGCGACTACAAGCGGGACACCGGCGAGAGCCTGTATCGCCGTAGCCTTTACACGTTCTGGAAGCGGGCCGCACCCCCGGCCGCGATGGACGTGCTAAACGCCCCGAACCGCGAGACGTGCGTGGTGCGCCGCGAGCGGACCGACACGCCGCTGCAAGCTCTGCTGACGCTCAACGACGTGCAGTTCGTGGAAGCCGCCCGCGTGCTCGGCGAGAACGCGATGAAGGCCGGCAAGACCGACGACGAGCGGATCGACTTTATCGCGAAGCGGCTGCTGGCCCGCCCGCTGACGCCGCAGGAATTGCCGATCGTGCGGGAGTCGTTCGCGGAGTTGAAGAAAGCGTTCGCGGCGAAGCCGGAGGAAGCGCAGAAGCTGATCGCATATGGCGAGAGCAAACCCGACGCGGCGCTGGCCGTGCCAGACCTGGCCGCATGGACGATGGTGAGCAACGAGTTGATGAACTTGGATGAGGTGCTGAATAAGTAGCTTTCTTTGGGCGAAAGCCCACCCGTCGCGACGGGTGGGCTTTGACGATCACACTCACTGAGATCGCGACAGGTGGTCTCAAACTTCCCTATCTCCCGAGTCATGCCATGCACCCGCTCGACCAGGCTCTTGCGAACGAATCGCTATTCCAGGAATACGTCCGCCACGAGACACGCCGGCAGTTCTTCCGCTCCGCGGGCTTCGGCCTCGGCACAGCCGCGCTCGCGTCGCTCGGCGCGTCGGCCGCGGCCCCGGCTCCGCACGGCGGCACCAAGACCGGCATCGGGGCGGCCCTGCCGGAGACGCACTTCCCCGCGAAGTGCAAGAACGTCATCTACCTGCACATGGTCGGCGGGCCGGCCCAGATGGACCTGTTCGACTACAAGCCGAAGATGGACGAGTTCTACGATAAGGACCTGCCCGAGAGCATCCGCAACGGCCAGCGGCTGACCACCATGACCAGCGGCCAGAAGCGGTTCCCGATCGCGCCGTCGAAGTACAAGTTCGCCCAGCACGGCAAGGGCGGCGCGTGGATGAGCGAAGTCTGGAAGTATCTGCCGAAGGTGGCCGACGAACTGTGCCTCATCAAGTCGATGAACACCGAGGCGATCAACCACGAGCCGGCCATCACGTACATCCAGACTGGCAACCAGGTAACGGGCCGGCCGTGCCTCGGCGCGTGGATGAGCTACGGCCTCGGCAGCTTGAACCAGAACCTGCCGAACTTCGTGGTCATGGTCGCGACGCCAACGAACCAGGAACAGGTGCAAGCCATCTCGGCCCGCCTGTGGCAGAGCGGCTATCTGTCGGGCGAACACGCCGGCGTGTCGTTCCGCGCGAAGGGCGACCCGATCCTGTTCCTCAACAACCCGCCCGGCGTGTCGTCGGACATTCGCCGCAAGACGCTCGACGGCCTCAAGAAGCTCAACGAGATCAACTACGCGCAACTGAACGACCCCGAAACGCAGACGCGAATCACGCAGTACGAAATGGCCTTCCGAATGCAATCGAGCGTGCCCGAACTGACCGACCTGAACAAGGAAGACGCCAAGACGCTGGAGATGTACGGCCCGGCGGTGAGGAAGCCCGGCAGCTTCGCGAATACCGCCCTCATGGCCCGCAAGCTAGTCGAGAAGGGGGTGCGGTTCGTGCAGGTCTACCACAACAACTGGGACCACCACGGCAACCTGCCCGGCCGCATGGCCGATCAGATTCGCGACGTCGATCAACCGTGTCACGCGCTCATCACCGACCTGAAGCAACGGGGCATGCTCGATAGCACGCTCATCATCTGGGGCGGCGAGTTCGGCCGGACGGTCTACAGTCAGGGCGGGCTGTCCAAGACGAACTACGGCCGGGACCACCACCCGCGTTGCTTCACGATCTGGATGGCCGGCGGCGGCATCAAGGGCGGATACGTGCACGGCGAGACGGACGACTTCAGCTACAACATCGTCAAGGACCCGTGCCACGTCCACGACTTCCACGC
>JBBQCQ010000370.1:0-4936 GCA_038318835.1 Gemmatales bacterium
AGCACCGTCGCCACGGTCAGGACCGTCCGGCTGAAGGTCTGGTTGATCGAGTCGTTGATCACCTGCGGCGAGGCGAACGCCAGCTTGCCGCGGTTCTCGAGGATGCGGTCGAACACCACGATCGTGTCGTTCACCGAATAGCCGACCAGCGTCAGGAGCGCGGCCACGGCCGTCAGGTCGATCTTGTAGTCCTGGATCAGCAGCACCGTGCCGAGCGACGGGATTGCGTGCAGGTAGTGGCAGATGGCGATGGCCCCGAGCGTGAAGCACAGGTCGTGGATCAGGCAGAGGACGGCCGCCAGACCGAACGTCCACGAGCCGAAGCGGAACCAGAGGTAGAGGAGAATCACGATCCAACTCGCCAGGATGGCGAACAGCGCCCGGTTCTGGGTTTCCTTGGCCAGGGCGGCGTCGAACGTCTCCAGGCGGTCGGGCACCGGGCGGGATTCGACGGTCGCCTTCAGTTCCGTCAGGATGCCGTCGATGGCTGCTCGTTCTTCCTCGGCCTTCGGGCTGTTCAGGGCGGCGGGTGCGAACGAGCCGAGAACGGCCATCACGGCCGGCTTGCTCAGCGTCTTGTGGCTCTCGATCGCATCCTTCAAGGCCGCGAACTCGGTGTTCGACGATATGTCCATCGTCATGGCCGTGAACTTGCTCGTGGCGTTCTCGCGGTTCCGCTCCGGGGTGCCCTCGGGCGAGTAGACCGGCGACAACACGAATGCCGACCCGGATAGCGGCGCACGGTTCTTGAGTTGGAACACTCGCTTGAGGAGCGACTGCACATAAGACACCGACGCCGGCTTGGTGAACACGATCTTCGTGGTGGAGTCGGTCGTCCCGGTTTCCCACTTCTCAATCGTCGGCAGGTCCAGGAGCGGCTCGCCAGCTTCGTTCCGCAGCAGGCGGTCGAGCATGACCTGGACGAGTTCCTTTTCCTTCTCCGTGGTGCGAATGGTGAACGACTTCGACTGGCTCGCCGGCAGTTGGTCGTCGTCCATCGCGGCCACTTTCACCTGCTCGATCGACACGTCGGGCAGCTTCTTCGCTCGCTGAATTACTTCGTCTTTGCTGGCGGGCGTGGTGGCGAACGTCACCACGGCCGGCTTCGGGTCGCCCTCGTAGTACACTTCCCATGTGCTCGACGCCGCCTCGTTGGCTTGCTTCACTTCGCGGACATCCGTCACCTTCAACTTCGCTTCCTGACGGCCTTCGGCCAGGAGATCGAGGAGGCCGAGCTTGCCGTCGGTCGCGTTCAGGCCACGGGCTTCGGCGAGGCGGCCGCCGTAGACGGTACCGCCGCGGAAGTCCACGTTCAGCACGCCATCGCCGCGGGCCAGGAAGATGCCGAGGCCGACCACGGTGAGGATCGCCGTCACGGTGAACATCGCATGACGGATGCCCATGAAGTTGATGTTCGGCCGCGAGAACAGCTTCATCATCCGCAGTTCTCGCAGCCAGCGGCGGGACTGCCAGAAGTCGAAGATCAACCGCGTGACATAGAGCGACGTGAACAGACTAATCAGCAGCCCCACGGTCAGGCTGACGGCGAACCCCTTCAGGTTGTCGTTGCCGAACACGAACAGCACGATGGCGGTGAAAATGCTGGACACGTGCGTGTCGATGATCGTCGGCAACGCCCGGTCGTAGCCGGCACGGAGGGCGGCGACGAGGGTGGCCCCCTTCTCGCGTTCTTCCCGCAGTCGCTCGTAGATCAGCACGTTCGCATCGACGGCCATGCCGAGCATGAGCACGAGGCCGGCGAGGCCGGGCAGCGTGAAGGCGGCGTTGACGGCGACCATGAAGCCGACTGTCAGCAGCAGGTTGATGAGCAGGGCGACGCAGGCCACGATACCGGCGAAGCGGTAGTAGCCCATCATAAACAGCATGACCGCGCCGAACGACACACCGACGGCGAGGAGGCCTTTGTTCTTCGTGTCTTCGCCGAGGGTCGCGCCGACGGAGTTTTCGCTGACCGGGTTCGGCTTCAGTTCTGCCGTGAGCGCCCCAGACTTGAGGATGTACACGAGGCGGTCCACGCTCTCCTTCGTGAACTTACCGCTGATCTGGCCCTTGCCGGAAATTTGACTGTTCAACGTCGGGGCCGACATGACCTTGCCGTCGAGCAGCACGGCGAGGTGGCGGACGGTCTGGTTGGCCGTCGGGCGGTTGCGGTTCGTCACCTGGCCGAACTTCGCGGCGCCTTCGCCGTTGAACGAGAAGCCGACGGCCCAGTCGAGATTCTGACTTTCGGGGAAGGCGTTCAGCGAGATGCTGCCGCCGACCTTCACCTGATCCTGGTCGGACACGCGGGTGAGGATGTAATACTCGACCTCTTTGCCGACCTCGTCCTTCGCCGGGTTGTCCTTCACGAACGGCCGGCTGAACAGCAGGTATGAGTACCGCTCGCCCCGCTCATTGGTGCCGTTGTGCGAGACGGCCTTGCCCCGCTCGGCGGCGAGTTGCATCCAGAGGCCGCCCTTCGTCTCGGCGGTGCCGCTAGCGTTGCTCAGGCCGAGCGAGTTGCGCTCTTCCTTGCCGAGTTCCACCCACTCGTACTTCACGTTGCTCGCGTCGGTGCCGTTGATGGAAACACGGTAGTCGCCCTGCGGGGCCGGCGGCGGTACGCCGAACTTGGCGTCTTTCTCGGCCTGTTCGGCGGGATACTTGTTGTTGACCAGGTCCATCGCCTCTGCGTAGGCTTCCTTGTCGTCGGTATCGTTCGCCAGAATGCGGAACTCGAGTACGCCGACGCGGGAGACCAAGTCCTTCACTTCCTGCACGAAGTCTTCGGTGCCAGCCACCTTCTTGGCCGTCGGTGTGAACGGCACGAGAATTTCGATCCGCGACCCGCCGACCGGGCGGATGATGACATTCCGCGTGTCCACCGGGTCGATCCGCTTCTTCAGCGACTCGGCCAGCTTCTGCATCTCCTCGGTGGAGAGTTCGCGGCTTTCGCCTTCGCCCGAGCTATCGCCAGGCCGATTGTTCTTGGTCAAATCGACCGCGTACACGAGGATCGTCCCGCCGGCCAGGTCGATCCCCTTGCGGTACGTGCCGAACACCGCCGCCGCTCCGAGGAGCACGGTCGGGATCAGGCAGATGAGCAGACCGCGGAGAAAATTGCGTTGCATGGCGTCCGATACCGAAGGTGGCGTGAGTTGGTGGGGGTTAAGCCTTCGCCGGCTCCGACTCGTCCTGACCCAGGACGCGGGCGACGGAACTCTTCAAGACCTTGATCTTCGCATCTTCCGAGCGGATCGTCATTTCGTCTTCGTTGTCTTTCAGGTTGATGATCGTGCCGATGATGCCGCTAGTGGTGACGACCTTCGCGCCCCGCTTGATGGTGGACAGCATGTTCTGCTGTTCTCGCTTTTGCTTGCGCATCGGCAGCAGAATCAGGAACACGAACGCGAGGCCCATGAGGAGCATCATGAACATCGGGTCGCCGAACGGCCCACTCGGGGCCTGCTTCTTGGCGGGCGTACCCCCGTCCCCGGGGGCAGCGTCTTGGGCGATTAAGATGGTAGCAGGCATGGCGGCTCGATTCGGGTCGGCAAAATCGGAACTCTCGTTCTAGATATTCGGCCCGGTCTCTTCAAGAAGACAAAACAGCGGCCACGGAGGAACAACCACAAAACCGGATTCACCGCGGAGGGCACAGGAGGGCACAGGAGAAAAGGCAAGAAGTCGAGTTCGAAACACACTTTGAAAAGTCTTCTCTGGTTTTCTCTCTCGTGCCCTCCGCGGTGAATCCGGTCTTCGTTTTGTCCGTGTTCACCCTGGCTGGTGGGCTTCCAGGAACCACAGGGCTTGATCGAGTTCTTCGAGCATGCCCGTAATCAGGTCGGCCGAGGCCTTGTCGTTGAGTTCGTCCAGGGTGTCGATGGCGACACGGATGTGATTGGCTGTGACGGCGTATCGCTCGATCAGGCCGGTCACGTAGGCGGTTTCGTCTTTCAAATCGCTCGGGAATTCCGGCAGCTTGCTGTTGGCGGCCGCGAGGCGGATGGTGCCCTTCGCGACGCCGCCGAGGGCGGTGATTCGCTCGGCCACCGGGTCGATGTCGTCTTCCACGGTCTCGGCGAGTTGGTCGAAGAGTTTGTGCAGCATCCAGAATCGCGGCCCGCGGACGTTCCAGTGGGCGTGCTTCGTCTGCGAATACAAATCGGTGAGGTTGGCGAGAACTTGATTCAAAATACCGGCCGACTGCTCGCGGGTGGCGACCGGCAGGCTGTTCTTGGTGGGGTGCATGGTGTGATCCTTGTGGAAGTGAGGGGAAAAGAAAAGCCCAGGGCAACCGGCCCTGGGCAATTCACGGTAGGCCCAACGGGGCGTTAGAGGTTCTGGTCGATGACCTTCGTCAGCGAGGTCGGGTCGATGGTGCCGACGTGCAGGAAGATCGGCTGATCGTTGCCCTTGAACATCATGATGCGCGGGATGGTGGCCACGTCGTACTTCGTGGCCAGTTCCATGTTCTCGTCGACGTTGACCTTGCCGACCTTCACCTTACCGGCGTACTGGTCGGCGATCTTGTCGATGACCGGGCTGAGCTGGCGACACGGCCCGCACCACGGTGCCCAGAAGTCGGCGACGACGAGGGTGCCGCTGGCCACTTCCTGGTTGAAGTTCGTTTCGCTGAATTCGATCACGTTCGGGCTGGCCATGTTTTCACTCCTGATAAGGATTCACCTCGGTCGGCGAACTCTCTGGCATTGTAAGCAGTTTTCGGGTGAGTTGATAGTGTCTACCGCAATTCGCCGATCGGCTTTCACGGAAACCGCGTCGGGGAGGGTTGACGCAATCCCTCGCTCGGCCTAAAAATGCAGAGCCGTAGACGTGGCCCTGTCGTCTAGAGGCCTAGGACACGACCCTTTCAAGGTTGAGACCGGGGTTCGAATCCCCGCAGGGTCACTTGAGCGACCTGACCGTGTCCGTC
>JBBQCQ010000371.1:0-4935 GCA_038318835.1 Gemmatales bacterium
AAAGGCTCTGTTCCAGGGAGCCATGAAGGGCCGCACAATGTATGTGCTGGCCTTCAGCATGGGGCCCGTCGATTCACCCCTTGCGCGAATCGGCGTGCAGTTGACCGACTCACCTTACGCCGTCGTCAACATGCGCATCATGGCGCGGATCGGCAAGGCCGTCATCGCCGAAATCGATAAGGACCAAAAGCGCGTGGTGCCCTGCGTCCACTCCGTGGGAATGCCTCTCACGCGTGGCCAAAAAGACGTGCTGTGGCCGTGCAACCCGGAGAAGTACATCGTCCACTTCCCGGAGACGCGGGAAATCTGGTCCTACGGCTCCGGTTACGGCGGCAACGCGCTGCTCGGCAAGAAGTGCTTCGCCCTACGGATCGCGTCGAACATCGCCCGCGATGAAGGCTGGATGGCCGAGCACATGCTCATCCTCGGCGTCGAGAACCCGCAAGGCGAGAAGACCTACGTGAGTGCCGCGTTCCCGTCGGCGTGCGGCAAGACGAACTTCGCCATGCTCATTCCGCCGGCCGGCTTCGAGGGGTGGAAGGTGTGGACCGTCGGCGACGACATCGCGTGGCTGAAGCCGGACGCGAACAACCGCCTGCGGGCGATCAACCCGGAGAGCGGCTTCTTCGGCGTCGCTCCGGGCACGTCGGTGAAGACGAACCCGAACGCGATGGCGGCTCTCAGCCGCAACACCATTTTCACGAACGTCGCGCTGACGCCGTACGGCGGCGTGTGGTGGGAAGGCATGACCGACGAGCCGCCGGCCGAGTGCCTCGACTGGCAGGGGAAGACGTGGACGCCCGAGATCGCGAAGGCGACCGGCGCGAAGGCGGCCCACCCGAACGCCCGGTTCACGGCCCCGGCGTCGCAGTGCCCGACGATGGACCCGGCATGGGAAGACCCGGCCGGCGTGCCGATCAGCGCCATCATCTTCGGCGGCCGGCGGTCGTCCACGATCCCGCTCGTTTATCAAGCTTTCAACTGGAGTGCCGGCGTCTACACCGGCGCGACTACGGGTTCCGAGACGACGGCCGCCGCGGCCGGTGCGGTGGGCACGGTCCGCCGTGACCCGATGGCGATGCTGCCGTTCTGCGGCTACCACATGGGCGATTACTTCCGCCACTGGATTCGGATGCAGCGGGAGTTGAGTGAGACACCGCGAATCTTCCACGTGAACTGGTTCCGCAAGGGGCCGGATGGCAAGTTCTTGTGGCCGGGCTTCGGGCAGAATATGCGGGTTCTGAAGTGGATCGTGGACCGCGTCCGCGGCCGGTCGCTCGGCCGCGAGTCGCCCATCGGCTGGGTGCCGCGGTACGACGACCTGGAGTGGAGCGGGCTGGACTTCTCGCGGGAACAGTTCGAGCAGTTGCAGATGATTGATCGCGACGCGTGGCGGGCCGAGGTGCTGAGTCACGAGGAACTGTTCATCAAGCTGCACGACCGCCTGCCACCGGAAGCGGTGTACGAGCGCGAACTGCTGATCTGCCGACTGTGATTTGGCGAGCCGAGCACCGTCGTTGGTGATCGTGGTTGTGCTCGAATGGCTTCGATCCGTTGCACGCCGTATCATGTCCGTATGCCCGCTGCCCTCACGCTTTTCTTTCAGGCCATGTTCGCCCGCAGTTACGCGCGGGTGATATGGATGTTCCGCAATCGTACCTGGATTTTGCAGGAGACGCTGCTGCCGATGCTGTCGGTGGCGGCGTTCGCCTACGCCTACCGGGCGATGAACGCGCCGGATCGGTTCGTTGGCTACGTCGTGCTGGGGGCGGCGATGACGGCGTTCTGGTTCAACGTGCTCTGGAGCATGGGGGCGCACTTGTACTGGGAACGCGACAGCGGCAACCTCGAACTGTACATCATGTCGCCGGCCCCGATGATGGCCATCCTCGCCGGCATGGCCCTCGGCGGCATGGCCACCACCTGCACGCGGGCCGTGGCGATCCTCGTGACCGGCATCCTCGTGTTCGATGCGCCGATCACCTTCGAGCACGGCGGCACGGCCCTCGGCGTATTCGGGCTAACGCTCGTGGCCCTGTACGGCCTGGGGATGATGTTCGCGTCGCTGTTCCTGCTGTGGGGCCGTGAGGCGTGGCACATCGTCAACCTGTTGCAAGAGCCAGTGTTCCTGATGACCGGCATGAACTTCCCGGTGAAGATTTTCCTGAACCTGCCGCTCGTGATCGTCGGCAGCGCGCTGTTCATCCCGCTGACGGCTGGCATGGACGCGATGCGGCAACTGCTGTTCACCGGCACCGGCGACCGACTGATGGCGCTCGAGTACGAGGTCGCCATTCTCGCCGGGCTGGCGGTGTTCTTCGTGGTGGCGGCGCGGTGGCTTCTGACGGTGTTGGAACGCAAGGCCAAGGTCGACGGAAAGTTGGGACTGCGATGGCAATGACGAGTCACCTCCGCACGCTGAAGTGGTCCACCTGGCTCGGCTGGCAGGTCGAGAGCAACTGGGCCAACCCGTGGCTGTTCACGCTGTACCTGGTCGTGAAGCCGGTGACGGGGTCGCTCATGCTCGTGTGCATGTTCCTGGCCGCGGATATGGCCGCGGACACGGCCTTCGGCCGCGGTGTGCCGCCGGAGTTTCTGCCTTACATCTACGTGTCGAACGCCTGCTACGCCCTCGTGGGGGCGGTCATGTTCGGCATGTCGTCGGTGGTCATCGCCGACCGCGAAAGCTACCGGATGCTGAAGTACATCTTCATCAGCCCGGCCGAGTTCCAGACGTACTTCCTCGGCCGTGGCTTCGCGAAGGCGATGGAAGGCATCGGCGGTGCGATCATCACGCTACTCGCGGGGCTGGCCCTGCCGGGCATCAGCAAGAGCCTGACCTTCGCGAACATCGACGCGGGCTGGCTGCTCGCGTACCTCGTCGTCGGCTTCGTGATGCTCTGGGCGGCCGGCATGGTGCTGGCTTCCGCGATGCTAAACATGAGCCGTAGCAGCATGTTCCTGAGCGAGGGCATCGCGGGCGTGATCTACTTCCTCAGCGGCGTGGTCTTCCCGCTGGCGATCCTGCCGAGTTGGCTGAAGCCGGTGAGCGTGTGCTTGCCGACGACGTACTGGCTGGAGGGGATGCGCCGCTCCATCCTCGGCCCGCCGCCGAGCGATTCGCCGTTGGGGCAATCGCCGATCGCGGGGTGGTCGAACTTCGAGTTGCTGTTGGCGATGATCGTCAGCACACTGGTCCTGACGACGGCCGCGCAGTTCTTCTACCGCTGGAGCGTGCGAAAGGCGTGGCGGAACGGCAAAATCGAAGAGACGAGCGGAATGTAAAGGCATATTCACCGCAGAGGGCACGTGAGAGCACGAGAGAAAACCAAGAGGAGTTTCAAAGACGGTTCTGAACTCTCTTCTCTCTTTCTTCTTCTCCTGTGCTCTCACGTGCCCTCTGCGGTGAATAAAATCTTTTTATGAGCGAAACGGTCCTCATCGTCGATGACGAAGACAGCGTCCGCCGCACCTTTCAGGAGTGGTTGCAGTCGGCCGGGTGGGGCGTGCGTGTGTTCGCCGTCGCCGATGCCGAGGCCGCGCTGCTGATCGCGAACGACAACCCGATCGACCTGGCCGTGCTCGACTGGAACCTCGGCTCCGGCAGCGATGGCCTGCGACTACTCGAAGACCTCGTCGTGTTCACGCCGGACATCGTCGCGATTCTCGTCACCGGCTTCGCCCATCAGGCCACGCCGCTGGACGCCCTCCGCATGGGCGTGCGGGACTACCTCGACAAGAACCAGGACTTGAACCGCGACGCCTTCCTGGCGGCTGTGCGGAAGCAACTCGACCGCATCATTCCCGCGAAGCGGCAGCGCGAACTGAACACCAGCCTCGGCGCGTTCCGCGAGTCGGTCGAGAAGGTGCTGCCGCTGGTGCGGGCGAGTGCGGCCCTCAACGATCCGGTGCCGCTGCCGGACGCGGTGCGGTCGCTGTTCCGCTTCCTGCTTCGCGGAACAGGGGCGAAGGAGGGCGTGTTGATCGTCCGCCACGTCGCCGCCGACAGCACCGAGACGATGACCGTGTACGACGCCGACGGGCAGACGCTGCCGGTGCCGACGGTGCCGTTCTCGCGGTCGCTGGCCGCGAGCGTCGTGAGCATGCAAGAGCCGTGCGTGATGAACGACTTCGCCACCTCGTCGGCCGGGTCGATGGAACTGATGCCGTTCGAGCAAAACCGCCGGTCGATCCTGGCGGCCCAACTGCGGGTCGGCCCCGGCGTGCAGGTCGTGTTGGAGATGTTCGACAAACCCGTGTTCACCGACGACGACCGCCGCATGACCGCCGTGGCCGCCGAACTTGGGGCTGAATTGCTGCGGCAGGGGTTGGCCGAGAAGCAGACGCACCGCCTGCTGTTCGACGCGGTCGAGATCGCGCTGCAAGCGAGCCGCGACGTGTCGTCGGTGCTGGCAACGCCGCCGGACGCGGTGATGGAAAGCCTGCGGACAGGCCTGGACGCAACGGCGAATTCCGTGATCGACTCGGCAACCGGGCTGGAACTGCTGGAGGCCGTGCGCGTGCTGGCCGTCCGCCACGGCCCCGACGCCGTCCGGCACTGCACGACGCTGGTGACGAGCCTGAAGGAACTGCTGGACCGGCTGAGCGGCACAGAGTAGTAGGCCCACTCCGTGTGCCGTCTCCTTCCCACCGCTGAGACTTGCACGAACTCACCGATACGCACGGCAGACGGCACACGGAGTGTGCCTACTACTATGACCGCTACCGTCTTCGACGAACTGTTCGCGCTGATGACGCCCGAACGGTTGCTCCGCGACCCGCGGGCGACCGGCGAAGGCGTGGCCGTGGCCGTCCTCGATTCCGGCGTCGAACGCGCACTGCTCGAAGAACGCTTCGCCAAGATCGGCACGCCGATTTTACCCATCGAAGGCGCGATCTTTCGCGGCACGAAGCCGGACATTCTGCCGTACACCG
>JBBQCQ010000372.1:0-4912 GCA_038318835.1 Gemmatales bacterium
CGTACCACAGAACTTGAACTTCTGGACGCACGACAAGTGCGCGAAGGCCTTCTGGGCGCAACAGCACGTGGCTCCGTACCGGGAGTTGCTGGCCGATACGGTCGCGTGGGCCGCCCCGCAGCCGGGCGAACGCTGGCTGGACCTCGGCTGCGGCAGTGGGCCGCTGTCCCGCGGGTTGTGGGAAGCGAGCGGCGGAGAAATCGCTGAAGTCGTCGGCACCGACTGCGCCGCGGCCAACGCCACCGCCTACGCCCGTTTGCGGAGTACCCTCGAGCCGCCGCCGGACGATCGGGTGCGGTTCCTCTGCCACAACTTCAGCGAAGGCCTTGGGGTCTTCGACGACGCCTCCTTCGACAATGTCATTTCGGGGCTGTCGATTTCCTACGCCGAGTCGTTCGACTCCACGACGGGTCAGTGGACCGACGAGGCCTACGACCAGATTCTGGCGGAAGTCCATCGCGTGCTCCGGCCGGGTGGCAAGTTCGTGTTCTCGGTGAATGTGCCGAACCCGTCCTGGGGGCGGATTGCACGCGGATCGTTTCAATCGTTTTTCGGAATCGCTCGACCGTTGAAGCAACTGAAACGGGCCTGGCGGATGATGCGGTACGGGCGGTGGCTGAAGCGGGAAGCCGACCGAGGGCGGTTCCACTACCTGCCCGCGGAAGCGACCGTAGGGAAGTTAGCCGCCGCGGGCTTCACCGCGGTCGAACACCGCCTGAGTTACCGCGATCAAGCCTTCGTGTTTCGAGCCTGGAAATCCAAATAGGGGCCGCTCATGCCCGGACGATGGATACGCCTGTCGGCCATGCGCCGATTCACGAACGACCTGCTCGCCGTGTCGCGACCGATTCCGTCCGTGCCCGTCCAACGGGTGATGTATCTCGCGCCACTGGTCGAGGCCCGCAACCAGTTGAGCCGTCGCCCGTGTTGGCCGGCGATCTTCCTCAAGGCCTATTCGCTCGTCTCGGACCGCACGCCCGAGTTGCGTCGAGCGTATACGGGGTTGTTCCGTTCGCGTCTCTACGAGTTCGAGAAGGCGAGTGCATCCCTCGCTGTCGAGCGCACTATCGACGGCGAGGCCGGCGTGCTGTTCGGCAAGATCACCGACCCGGCCGCCCGGTCGCTCCGCGAAGTGAACGACCGCGTTCGCCGATACGCCGAGGCACCCGTCGAGGACGTGAAATCGTTTCGTGGCGTGTTCCGTCTGGCCTTCTTGCCGGGTGTCGCGCGGCGGTCGGCCCTCCGCATGGCGTTAAACATTCCGCAATGGCGGCCGAAGTTCTTCGGCACGTTCGGCCTCACGGCGTACTCGTCGCTGGGGGCGGAATCGCTGCATCCGATTTCGCCACTGACGACGACCTTGACCTACGGCGTGATCGACGCCAGCGGACGAGTTGCGGTCCGAATCGTCTACGATCACCGTGCACTCGACGGATCGACCGTGGCCCGTGCGCTCCAGTCCCTGGAACTGGTGCTGAACGGCGAGATGCGGGACGAAGTTCTCGCAATGGAACCGCTCCGCGCCGCCGCGTGAGGGGTTAGGTTCGCTTCTTGAGTTCCTGCACTTCCTTCCAGATGTCGCCGTAAGCCTCCTTATCGAACGGCGGGCACCCGGTCGGGAACTGGCCCATTGGGTGGGCCTTCTCACGCATGATCGCGGTGCAGTAACTGAACGTCCGGCACACTCTTTTGCGGTCCATCTTGCCGGTCGCGGCCAGTTGCTTCACCCAGTCCGGCTGTGCCAGCGACGCCCGCCCCACGCCGACGAACGTGATACGGTCATCGCGGACGTTCGCGGCTCCAGCCTGCGGGAAGAACTCTTGCAGGTAGCTGTACCCGGTGCCCACAACCGCGAGGCCAGGGTTCGCTCGCTGAATCGCCTCGGCACACTGGAAGTGCCGATTCACGCCGAAGAGAGGGTGTTCCGGCGACTCGTACCCATCGGGTGGCGGATACTCAAACGGCCGGCCGAAGTGCGGCTGCGCGTAAGGGTTGCCGAGCGCGATGTTGATGAGTTCGACCCCGAGACTGCGCATCTCTTGCACCCAGCGAATCGGCTCCGCCAGGTCCGGCGTGAACGGGTCGGTCTCGTTCATGCCCCAGCCGTTCGCTAGCGGAGCGGTCCACGCGTCCGGCCGGCCGTCGTCGTTCTCCCCCTTGTGGAAGGGGATACTGTCGAATCCGTTCATTCGCGTCGCGAGAATGATGTTCTTCGGCACCGCGGCCTTGATGGCCGTGAAGATGTCGCGGGCCAACCGCGTGCGATTCTCGAAACTGCCGCCGTAGGGGCCGGGCCGGTTGCGGGCACCGAGGAGTTCGTTCAGCAGATAGCGGTGGCACTGCTTCACATCGAGGAAGTCGAACCCGACTTCGACTGCGAGCTTCGCAGTCGTCACGTAGTCATCGACGAGTCGCTTCAGTTCGTCGTCGGAGATCAGCGGATAATCGACCGTCACCTTCTGGCCGGTGGCCTTGTTCACGAACGTCCGCGGGTCGAGCAGCGGGTCGTGCGTGGCGATGATCGGCTTCGCGCTGTAGCGGCCGGAGTGCGTGAGTTGCAGGCCGAAGAGCAAGTCGGAATCGTCGCCGACCGAGTCGCGATGGGCCTGCCGGGTCTGCTCGACCATCTTCGCGAATTCGTCCCGTGTGCGTGCGTTCAAAGCGATCTGCCGCGGGTTCGCCCGGCCCGCGTCGGTGACGGCACACGCCTCACCCCAGATGAGCTTCGCACCGCCCGCCCCGAACCGCTGATACCGGCGGAACGTGAGTTCGCCCGGCGTGCCGTCGAGGTTGCCATCGCAGCCTTCCATCGGGTGAATGCACCACCGGTTGCCGACCGTCCGCGACCCAACGACCACGGGTTCCGCGAGCGGCGAAAGGTCGTCCGAAAACCGCAGGTCGAGGTTTAGTCGTGCGTTCTCGGCTTCCAGTTCGGCCGTCGATTTGTACTTGAAGAACTTGGCCATCACGGGTTCTCGGGGAGTAGTTCGGGCGTCGGCGGGCCGGTCGGCGGTTGCGGCACACGCGGCTCGCGGAACAGCACGAGGAAGATCACTGTCGCGACAGAACACCCGATGACCGGGACCAGCCAGACGAGGTGCCAATCGGTGACGTTCCCGTGAGTGTGGGCGTCGCGAACCCAGCCGCTGAGGAAGAAGCCGAGCAGCGTGCCAGGGCCGCCAGCGACGAACGTCAGCAGGGCTTGCGCTCCGGCCCGCAGGTGCGGCGGGGCTTCCTTGTCGATATAGAGCGCCGCGACGATGGAGAAGAACGTGTAACTGACGCCGTGCATCGGGATGGCCACGAGGGCAATCGCGGTCAGGTCGCCGGCCATCAGCACCGCGTTCCGCAACACCCACGCGAGGAGGCCGACGACCATCGTGATTTTCAGCCCGAATCGCACGACCATGAACGCCATCGCGGCCATACACCCCATCTCGACGATCTGGGCGAGGCTCAGCTTTGCGACAGGGTCGGTCATGCCGCGGTCGATGAGGTACGGCAACGCAAGGGCCGTGTAGAACTGCTGCATCATCTGGATGAGGAACGCCACACCCGCGAAGACGATGAACGACGGGTCGCGGAACAGCTTCATCGCGGGCAGGCCCATCACCTCCGGGATCGGCCGCCCCCTTCCCTTCGGAGGCGTGTGCGGCAAGCCCCAGGCCAACAGGCCGAGCGCGATGTGGCACGCGGAGGCGACGTGAAACAGGTCTTCCGACCGCAGCGTGAAGAAGCGTTCAACGACGTTGCTCGACACGATCCAGCCGAGGGTGCCCATCGAGCGAATCGGGCCGAAGGTCTTCTGCGGGTTGGCCAGCGACCGCATCGCCATCGAGTTGCCGACGGTGAGCGCCAGCACCGACGCGATAGAGTACCCGAGCAGGGCGAAGAACAAGTACAGACTCGCGGTCGGCGGGTCGGCGTTCGGCCCGGCGAACGACCCGGCCAGATGGCCGATGCCGACCATGCACGCGGCCATGTAAAGATGCAGCACGCCAACGAGTTTCTCGGACGCAAAAAAGCGGTCGGCCAACAGACCCGTGACGAACGGGGCGACGCGTCCCCCGATGGCCTGCGTCGCATACACGAACGTCATCTGCGCGCCGCTGAACCCCAGCCCCCCGTTGGCGGCCGGTTGGAGCAGCCACCCGCCGAGGGTGACGAGCCACGCCCCGAGGGCTGCGTATTGGAGGAACATCATCACCGCGAGTCGGGCCGGCACGCCGCGCGGGCTTCGCGGGTCATTCACTGAAGACGAACTCCGGCGAGTGCGACGGGCTGGCCAGAATGCACGCGGTCAGCGGCGGAGACATACCACCCGACGTGTCGATGCGGATGCGGACACCGTTCGCGTCCGGCTTCCGAACGTGGACGTGACCGCTAACGATGACCCTCCCAGGTACGGCGAGTGGGCTTTCCGAGAGGGACTTGTCCGCCCCGAACCAGACGGGGTATTCCCGGTTGTAGTGCAGGTGCGTGCCCGTGCCGATCTTCGGCGTCACGTACCCGTCCCACCGCTTCCGTCGCAGCAGTTCGAGTTGAATTTCCGCCGGCTCGTCGATGTGCGGCGAGAGGCCGTTGTGAACGAACACGTGCCCGTCGGCCTCCGCCATCCAGGGCAGATTCGCCAGGAAGTCCCGATGTTCGGTCGGCATCGTGGATTTCATAACCTCCATTTTTTTCGCCCACGACTCCTTCTGCAGCCCGGCGAAGGCTTCCCCCAGGTAACTCGTCAGGGTCGGAGTGCAGTCGTAGACGGTTTGGTACCGCGTCCGCCAGTGGTCCGAGTGCGGGCCGTCTAGCCCTGCGGCCCGGACGAGGGCGTAATCGTGGTTGCCTGTCAAGCACGTCGAGCCGGGCTTTTCGGCGAGCAAGTCCATCACGGCCTGCACTGTTTCTCGCACGCTCG
>JBBQCQ010000373.1:0-4911 GCA_038318835.1 Gemmatales bacterium
ATCGGGTCGGGGGACCTGCTCCGCATCTTGAACTTGAAGCCGATCCCCGAACCGGAACCGCCGCCGCCGCTGCCGATCCCGCCGCTAGTGCCGATCCCGCCGCCGCCGACGACGATCGAGCTTTACAACGGCACGAAGAAGAAGGACCCGGCCGTGTTCGGCCCGGCGTTCGTGCCGCCGCCGGTCATCGTCTTCCAGCCCGTCCCGGTGCCGGCCCCCGCCAAACCGGCCGAGTACCTGTTCACGAAGCCGGCCCCGGAAACGAAACCCGCCCCCGGCGGGAAGTGAGGCCGATCATGGCATTGTCTCCCGACGCGAGTACCGATCAGCGGGCGGCCCACTTCCGGGACGAACTGCACCGCACTGTCGTCGAATCGCTCGACCTGTCGCGGATCGACCGCTGGAGCAAGGATCGCGTTCATACCGAGGTCCACACACTCGCCAGCAAGTTGGCCCCGCGAATCGATCGCGCGCTGCCGAAGCCGGTCGTCGATCGGGCCGCCGACGACGTGATCGACGAAGTCTTCGGCCTCGGCCCGATCGAGTCGCTGTTCCAGAACCCCGGCGTGACCGAAGTGTTGGTGAACGCCCCGGATCAAGTTTACGTGGAGCGGAACGGCCGGCTCGAACGGGTGAACGTCACCTTCACCGACGCGGCCCACATCACCCGTGTGATTCAGCGCATCGCCGCCCGTGTTGGCCGACGGATCGACGAATCGTCGCCGATGGTCGATGCCCGCCTGCCCGACGGCTCGCGGGTGAACGCCGTGCTGCCGCCGCTCACGCCGGATTCGCCGGTGCTGTCGATTCGTCGGTTCGGGGCCGTGCTGAGTGCCGACGATCTCGTCCGCACGAACACCGTGCCGCTGCCGGTGCTGAAGTTCTTGCAGGCGTGCGTTGCGTCCCGCGTGAACATCCTCGTGTCTGGCGGGACCGGCGCGGGCAAGACGACGCTCCTGAACATTTTGTCCGCGTACATCCCGCCGTCCGAGCGAGTCGTGACGATCGAAGACACGGCCGAACTGAAACTGCAACAGCCGCACGTCGTGCGGATGGAATCGCGGCCGTCGAACCTGGAAGGCAAGGGCACCGTCACCACGCGGGAACTGTTGCGGAACTCCCTGCGGATGCGGCCCGACCGGATCATCGTCGGCGAGTGCCGCGGGCCGGAAGTGATCGACATGCTGCAAGCGATGAACACCGGCCACGAGGGCAGCCTGACGACCGTTCACGCCAACAGCAGCCGCGACGCACTGATGCGGCTGGAAATGATGCTCGGCCTGGCCGGGTTCGACGTGCCGGTGCCGGTCATGCGGGCGTACATCGCATCGGCCGTGCAGCTCATCGTTCACATTTCGCGGCTCAGCGGCGGCGAGCGGAAGATCACCCGCGTGACCGAACTCCGCGGCCTGCGGAAGCGAAACAGCTACGTCACCCGCGACATCTTCACGTTCGATCAGAAGGGCGTCGCCGACGGGCGGGCGTTCGGCTCGTTCCAGGTGACGGGCTACCAGCCGAAACTGCTCACGCAACTCGAACTCGCCGGGCACGGCGTGCCGGCCGATCTGTTCGAGGAGCGTGAATTCCCCACGGCAAAGAACGTCCTGACGGAGGACCGCTGATGTTCTCGGTCGAAATCTTGACGGCCGGGATCGTGCTGTCAGTGGTCGTGTCCATCCTGCTCGTGTACGCGATCATTGCCGTGTTCCTCCCGGAAGCGGCCCCGCCGATCGAATCAGAATCGCTGGCCACGCGGGCGGATGCCTACCTGCCGCCGCGGACGTTCTTCGGCCGCACCGACCGCGGCTTCTCCCGCGTCGTGCGGGACAGCTACTACGGCCTGACGACCGACGGGGCCATCCTGTGGATGCTGCTCGTCGGCGGGCTGTTCGCCACGCTCGCGTTCATCGCCGTCCCCGATGTGCTTGGTGCGGCGGCCGCGTTCCTGGTCGGCATGGCCATCACCTTCGCGTTCTTGCTCGCGGCCCGCAACCGCCGCCGCCGGGCGATTCAGGAACAACTGCCCGATGGCTGCTTCCAACTCGCTCGCGGCCTGAGGGCGGGCCTGGCCCTGCCGGACGCCCTCCAGCAGACAAGCGAGTACACCCCGTCGCCACTGAGCGATGTGTTCCGCTCGTGCGGGAAGTCGATCAGCCTGGGCCTCGCCGCTCCGGCGGTCATGCGGCGGGCAGCCGAGGATGTGCAGCTGACCGACTTCGACCAACTGGCCGCGGTCGTCGCGCTGAACACCGAAACCGGCGGCGATTTGCCGACTCTCCTCGACCGCCTCGCGGCCGCCATCCGCGACCGCAACCAGTTCCGCGGCTACTTCCGCTCGGTGACGGCCCTGGCCCGCATCTCGGCCTTGTTCGTGGCATTGGGTGCGCCGGTGGCCCTACTGATTTACTTCCTGGCGTATCGGTACGAACTGTTCCTGCCGTTCGTGTACTCGCCGCTCGGATTCTGGATGATCCTGGCCGCCGTGGTGCTGGAAGTGCTCGGCATCGTCTGGATTCTGTGGCTGCTGCGTCGGCAGGACGAGTATTAACTCATGATCCTCGACGAATTCACCGCGCTCGCGATCATCTTCAGCGTGACGACGCTCGTCGCGTTCCTCGGCATGGCGATGATCGTCAACCGCGACGCCCCGGACGAGACCGACCCGGAGCCGGCCCGCCCGCTGTTCGGCCCTGCCAACGCCGCCCTGGCCAACTTGCTGCCCTCGACCACGGCCGGCCGGGCGTCCATTCAGCAAGACCTGTGGCTGGCCGGGTACCCGCAGTCGGCGGCCCTGAACAACTTCCTGTGCATCCGCAATCTGTTCACGCTCACGCCGGTCCTCCTCGGCTTCGCCTCGGCCCTCATGGCCGACGACACGCGGATCGGCTGGGCGAGCGTGACCGACTACCGCCCGCCGGTCGGCCTCACGCTGGCCGCGATCGGCCTGCTGTTCGGCCTCCTCGGCTTCGCTCTGCCGCGACTCATCCTGCGGTCACTGGCGAGTGCCCGCAAGGAACGCCTTCAGCGGAGTATGCCCGTCCTCATGGACACGCTCGGCCTCTGCCTGTCGTCGGGGGCGGGCCTGATCGACTCGCTGCGGCGGTCCGGCGAGGCGATTCGCCGTGGCCACCCGGAGCTGTCGAACGAAGTGCGGATCGTCGTCCGGCAGGCCGAACTGCGGAGCCTCGATCATGCCCTGATGCAGTGGAAGCGGCGCATCCCGATTTCGGAAGTCGGCAGCCTGGTGTTCCTGCTGTCGTCGTCCGACCGTCTCGGCAGCGGCATCACGCAGGGGCTGTTTGAACTCTCCGCGAGCTATCGCTCGAACGCCCGGCAACTGGCGGAAGCCGCCGCGAACCGGGCGAACTTCTACTTGCTCTTCCCGACGGTGCTATGTCTGCTCGCGGCCGCCGGCCTCATGCTGATCGGCCCGCCGCTGTACAAGGGGCTGAACGAGTCGCAGTATCTGTTCAACGCCATCGACGACGCGACCCGCCAACGGCAACAGCTTCAGCAGCAACTCCAGAACACGGCCGTGCCGGGCCAGCCGGTCGTGACGCCGGTGCCGCCGGCCGGCACGGTTGTCCCGCCGCCGCCCTCGACCGGCTTATAGAATGACGGTACCCAACGAGGTTCCCTCATGCGTTTCGTCCTCATTCTGTTCCTGGCCGTCCCCTGTTTCGCCGCCGAGCCGGTGTCGTCCGGCGTGCCCGTCGGCAAACGGCCGGGGCCGTACAGCTTCCTCGTGGCGACCGGCCCGCAGCGTGGCCAGCCGACCTGCTACATCTGCGAACAAGCCGAGAAGCCGACGGCTGTCGTCTTCGCCCGCACCCTGTCCGAGCCGTTAGGCAAACTGCTCGTCAAGCTCGACGCGGAAGCGGTGGCGAAGAAAGACGCCGGCTTCAAGGTCTGGATGACGCAACTCGCCGCGAACGCGAACCTCGACGCGATCGCCAAATGGGGCCAAGAGCAAGGCTTGAAGAACGTGCCCATCGGCGCGTTCGAAGACCCCGACGGCCCGCCCGCCTACAAACTGCACCGCGACGCCGACGTGACGGTGCTGCTATTCGTGAAAGAGAAGGTCGTCGCCAACTTCGCCTTCCGCAAGGACGAACTCACCGACGCGAAGATCGGCGACGTGATGAAGGCCGTGCCGGGGCTGTTCGAGAAGAAGTAGCAAAGGGCTATCAAATGGCCGCGACTTTTGCGCTCGAAAACTTTGCCGAAGCCCACGCCTTGCTGGTTGCGATTTTAGAAGCAACGTTCCACCCCATGCCGCAATCGCCTGAGCTACAGGGTAGTCCACTTGTGGCAAGGTTGGCCGAGCGAGCCGTCGACGCAGCAGTATTCACAGCGCAAGAGTATGGCCATCGAGACTGGGCCGAGTTGCTGCGGTCGCGGTATCGAGACGCGCGGGTTGTTCCTGGCGTAGTAGACTGCATCCGCCGCAACATTGCCGCGGCCATACAGCGGGGAGTGTGGCATGATTGGTCCGCACTTCAACGTATTGAATACATTGGCGATCTGGCAAGTCCTTATCGTGTGGACGAGACGCTGATCCGGGAGATGGTTGCAGAAGTAGGAGTCTGAAACGATCACCTCCTCCGCTGTCCGCGTGTCTCTCCGCCCATGCTCATCCCGCACCTGCACGACTGGCCGACCACCGAGGCCGACGCCCTCGCGCTGCAGCTTAAACTCGCGAGTCGTGTGGACGTGTCGGTGCCGCTTGGGCCGATCCGCACGCTGGCCGGGTGCGACCTGGCGTACGACATCGCGTCGTCGTCCTCGACTGGCCGAGTCGGACTGTGATCGAAACGACGGTCGTGCGCGCGGAAGCGACATTCCCGTACGTGCCGGGTTTGTTGTCGTTCCGCGAACTTCCCGCACTTCTAGAAGCCATTGCGCAGTTGG
>JBBQCQ010000374.1:0-4897 GCA_038318835.1 Gemmatales bacterium
CACCACGGCCAGGAACAGCGTGTCGATCCGTTCCTCCGTCGTCAGGAATGGGGCGTCGACCACGGCCGCGAGCGTTTCGCTCGTGTCCACGGTCGTCTGCTCGGCCATCTGCTTGCCGTTCATCATGAGCAGGGCTTGCAGGATGGACGTTTGCGTGTCGATGGCCTTGCCGCCGGCCGGGTACATCTTCAGGAACTTGCCGCGGAGGGTGCGGTCGCGGAAGTCGTTCTCCCCTTCGTCGATCAGTTGGGTGGCGTTCTTCAGGCCGGTCGCGATTACGAAGCTGTCGAAGATCTGCCCACCGTTGAGGCCCTTCATGGCCATCTTCGCGAACCGCCGCGGGTCGCCCTGCGTCGGGTGCGACAGCTTGCTCGACAGTTGGTAGGCCCGGCTGCCGGTGATGGCGCGGATGAGCGTGTGGCGGTCGAAGCCGCTGGCCACGAAGCCGGCCGCGAGGTCGTTGAGTAATTCCGGATGGCTCGGCGGGTTGGCGTCGCCGGGTTCGTCGATCGGGTCGATGAGGCCGATGCCGAAGAACCGCGCCCACAGGCGGTTGGTCTGGTTCTTGGCGAAGTACGGGTTGTCCTTGCCGGTCAGCCACGCCGCGAGTTCCTCGCGCGGCGTGCGGTCCGGTTGCCAGTCGGGGCGGGTGCCGTCGAAGTACGTGGCCGCCAGCGTCGTGTCCGTGTTCGGAATCGTCACCTGGTTCTTGCCGTACTGCGGCGGCAGCGGGCCGACGAAACTCGGCGGGACCGGCGGCAGGGCGGCGAACTCGCCGAAGAATGCGGCCGTCTGCCAGAACTGTTCCTTCGTGTACGTTGCGAACGGGTGGTCGTGGCACTGGGCACATTCGAGCTTTACGCCCATGAACAATCGACTCGTGGCGGCCGCGAGGTTCTCGGGCCGGCCCTCGTTCGCCTGGTAGAAGGCCCCGATGCGGGTACTCTCGGTATCGTCGCCCGCGTTCATGTTGCGGAAGCGGCCCATGCCCTCGGCCACCTTCAGCGTCAGCACCGTGCGGACCATCGCGTCGGCCGGCACGTTCTGGCGGAACTGCGTCTGCAACCACGCCTCGAACTGTGTGCCGTTGAACAAGAACCTCGCGTCGGTGCTCGTCTGCGGCAGCCATTCTTGCCGGGTGGTGTACGCGAAGTGTCGGGCGTAGGCGGGCATCGTCAGCAGGCGATCGACCAGCTTCGCCCGCTTATCGGGGGCCGGGTCGGCGAGGAACGCCGTCACTTCCGCGACGCGGGGAATGCGGCCGATCACGTCCAGCGACACCCGCCGCAGGAACTCGGCGTCGTCGGCGACGGCCGCCGGCTTGATGCCACGGGCGGTCCAGTCGGCGTCCAGGTGGCGGTCGATGGCGGCCGACAGCTTCTTCGCCAGGGCGTCCTTCGCCGGGTCGCCCGCCCGAACCACCGGGGCGAGGAGCAACACGCTGAGAACCAACAGCCGCGACATGGGAACCCTCACGGAGATCGGCCTTGCTGTGAGACGGGAGAGTGGCGTCATTCTAACGCCGGCCGGGCACCTGCGATAGTATCTCTTCCGGCTGATCGAATGACGCCGCGGGCGGAAGGCCGTTTCAGGGAATTTGTTAGCCCTTGCCGACCCGCCCTCAACGGCGGGCCGAATACCGCTACGCGGGAAGCCCCGTGAACGGGGCTGAAAACCGGTCTTAGCCCCGTTCACGGGGCTTCCCGCGTAGTGGTACTCGGCCCGCCGTTGAGGGCGGATCGCGCTTCTCGGTAGGAAGCGGCCGTCCGAACTGATACAACTTTCAGCATGTCCCCGAACCCCCATCCGGAACCCACATGACGCAACGCCTGTTCGCTCTCGTACCTCTCTTCCTGCTGCTCACCTCTCTCCCCGCTGTCTCCCAAAACTCTCCCAGCCTTCGCCCGGCCGCTTACGCAATCAAGGACGTGAAGGTTGTTCTCGAACCCGGTAAGGTTCTCCCGAAGGCCACGATCATCGTGCGCGACGGCATCATTGCCGCCGTCGGGCCGGACGTAACCGTGCCGGCCGACGCGCTCGTGACCACGGGCAAAGGCCTGACCGTGTACGCCGGCTTCGTGGACGCCGGCAGTTCCCGCGGGTACGACGCCACGCTGCGCCGCTCGCAGGGTGGACCGCCGGCCGTCGAAGACACCGCCGCCGATCCGCTCATCGCCACGAAGCCGGACAACCGCAAGGGGCTGACGCCCGAATTCGCGGTGGCCACGGCCCTGAAGATGGACGAAGCCGAGGTCGCCCCGTGGCGGAAGCTCGGCTTCTCCGCGCACCTCGTCACGCCCGATGGCGGCTACCTGGCCGGCAGCAGCGCGCTCGTCAGCCTCAGTGGCACCGTCCCGCGGGATGCCCTGCTCCGCGGCCCGGTCGCCCTGCACGGCGGGTTCGTCCGCACGGTCGGCGAAGGCTACCCGACGGCCCTCATGGGCATCATCGCGCACACCCGGCAGACCTTCCTCGACGCCGGCTGGCTGAAGCGGCAATGGACCGCTTACGAGGCCCGCGGCCGCACCGGCCGTCGGCCGTCCGCCGACCCCGGCCTGGAGGCCCTCTGGCCGGCCCTGGAAGGCAAGCTGCCCGTCGCCTTCGAGGCCGACACGGTCGATCAGATTCACCGTGCCCTCGACTTCGCGGCCGAGTTCAAACTGAAGCCGATGATCGTCGGCGGCAAGCAAGCCTGGAAGGTCGTCGATCGCTTGAAGGCCGAGGGCGTGCCGGTGCTGCTGGCGATCAACTTCGCCACGCCGAGCGACCTCGAATCCGAACTGCCCATCCGCGTTCGCGAAGATCAGCAACGCTTGCGGAGCCTCGACTTGGCGTGTGCCGCGACGCTGCACAAGGCGGGCGTGAAGTTCGCGTTCATCTCGCAGGGCAGTTCAGCCGACCGCTTCCGCGAGAACGTGCGGAAGGCCATCGCCGCCGGCCTGCCGGCCAACGCCGCCCTCGCGGCTCTGACCACCGACGCGGCCGAAATCCTCGGCGCGTCGCCGCAGGTCGGCAAGATCGAGAAGGGCCGGTCGGCTCACCTCTTGGTGTGCGACGGCGAATTCAACGGCAGCGAGGCGAAGTACCGCTACGTCTTCGCCGACGGCATCCGCTTCGACCTGGACGCCGCCACGCCAACCGCACCGACCGGCGGCACTCGCCTCGGCCTCGGCGGCAGTCGCCGACCGCGAGGCAACGCCGACCCCGAAACCGACCCGATGACGACTCCGCCGATGGCGAGGCCCACCCCTCGTGGCAACCCGGCCAACCCCGCGAGCAATGCCGAACCGACGCCGGCCGCGCAGCCCATCCCCGGCACCGGCTCTCGCTTCGGTGGGCCGACGATCATCGGCCGCGGTGCCCGGCCGTTCAGCGGCGAACCGTTCCGTGCGATCATCCCGCAACTCGACGCAATGGAAGGGGCCGTCACCGAGATCGAGGCCGACCGCAAGCCGCGCACCGTGACCGGCGGCAACGTGCTCATCCGCGGCGCAACCGTACTGACGATGGCCGGCAAGGTGCTGCCGAAGACCGATATCCTCGTCGAGAATGGCAAGATCAAGGCCATCGGCGAGAAACTGACCGCCGACAAGGGCGTGACCGTGCTGGAAGCCGACGGCATGTTCGTGATGCCCGGCATCATCGACACGCACTCGCACTTCGCCATCAGCGGCGGCGTCAACGAGGCGTCGCTGTCCATCGTGCCCGAAGTTCGCGTGAAGGACGTGATCGACTCGGAGGACGTGCAAATTTACCGCGCTCTCGGCGGCGGCGTGACCACGGCCCGCCTGCTGCACGGCAGTGCCAACGTCATCGGCGGGCAGGACGCCGTGGTGAAGATGAAGTTCGGCCGTTCGGCGAAGGAGATGCTCGTTTCCGACAACCCCCGCGGCGTGAAGTTCGCGCTCGGCGAGAACGTCAAGCGCACCGACGGCCGCTTCCCGAATAGCCGCCTCGGCGTCGAGGCTGTGCTGGTGCGGGCGTTCACCGAAGCCCAGGCGTACCGCAAGCGGTGGGACGACTATCGCGCGAGCAAGGACAAGGCCGACCCACTGCCCGAACCCCGCCGCGACCTGCGGCTTGAGGCTCTCGCCGACGTGATGTCGGGCGAGCTTCGCATTCACTCGCACTGCTACCGCGCGGACGAAATCGCCATGCTGCTCCGCGCAGCCGATCAGTTCGGCGTGAAGGTGCGGTCGCTGCAACACGTCCTCGAAGGGTACAAGGTTGCTCCGGAGATCGCCGCCCACGGCGCGAGCGTGAGCATCTTTAGCGACTGGTGGGCGTACAAGATCGAGGCGTTCGACGCCATCCCGTATGCCGGTCGCCTCCTCCGCGACGCGGGCGTGATGGTCTGCCTGAAGTCCGACGACAACGAACTGATGCGGCACTTGAACCAGGAAGCCGCGAAGCTGGTGAAGTACTGCCAGTTCACGCCGGAAGAAGCCCTGATGACGATCACGCTGAACCCGGCGAAGCAACTCGGCCTCGACGGCCGCATGGGCACGATCGAAGTCGGCAAGGACGCGGACTTCGCCATCTTCGACGGCCACCCGCTGAACACCTACGCCCGCTGCGAGGCCACCGTGATCGAGGGCGAAGTCTTCTTCCAGCGGGCCGACAAGTTCGAGCCGAACCCGATCGCGACGGCGGCCCCGGAGCCACCGGCGAAGCCGTTCGCCGCCATCCCGGAGACTCCGAAGGGCACCTATGTGCTCAAGAACGCGACGATCCACCAGCCCGGCAAGGGCGCGTTCGTCGGCTCAGTGGTGGTGGCCGGCCACGACATCAAGCAGGTGGTGAAGGGCGACGACAAGTTCGACACCCCGGCCGATGCGAAGATTGTGGACGGCACCGGCCTGCACGTCTACCCCGGCATGATCGACGCCGGCACCGT
>JBBQCQ010000375.1:0-4896 GCA_038318835.1 Gemmatales bacterium
CGCTCACGGCTTGTGTGTTTTTTTTGCTGCGTCTGCCTGTTGGTTAGCGGGTGCGTCGTGTTTATAGGCGATGTCCGCGTGATCGAGGTGGCGTTCCTCGCCTACGCCTTCGGCTCGCTGGGTTTGTTCTCCCTCTACTTCACCCTCACGCAAGAACTGTCCGCCATCCACCAGGGGAAGGTGGTCGGCTCGCTGGGCTTCATCAACGCGATCTACCTCGCGGGAATGTACCCGTTGCAGGGAACCTGGATCGACCGGACCGGAAGTTACGACTTCGTTCTGGCCCTGGCTGGTCTGCCCGCGGTGTTGGCGTTCGTCGCGGTTCTGCTCTTCTGGAACCGGCCGCCGAAAAGTCCGCTTGACGCACGGCCGCCGGATGCTTTAGCCTGACGACCTGGGTGGCGGAGTCGCAGGACGCGACGGCCGCAGCCGGTGGCTCACGGAGGAGTGCATGAACCAATCGACCTTCTGGCGCGACCGCCGCGTGCTCGTCCTCGGCTGCTCCGGCTTCCTCGGCACGTGGGTCGTGCGAACCCTTCTCGAACACAGCGCGGCGGTGAGTGGACTGGTTCGGAATCCTCATCGGCGGTCGGATTTTTTTCAAACGCTTCTGTTCGACCGTATCGCCGTCGCCCGCGGCTCGGCCAACCCGGAGCGGTTGAGCACTCTATTGGCCGTCCATCAGCCGACGGTCGTCTTCCAACTCGCTACGACTGCTGGCGAAGCCCAACGCAAAACAATCATCACGGCCGACGTGATGAGCGCCGTTGCCGCACATCTGCCGGAAACGGCGGTCGTCGCCCCGGTATCACCGGCCGAGCGCGAACCGCTTTTTCAGAACCGTGCGACTCAACTGCGGGTCGGCTTCGTGAAACTGCCCACGCTGTTCGGCGATGGCGATTTCGTCGAGTCGCGGTGGCACGCACGATTGTTTCGCGCAGCCGTCCACGGCCGCACGTTGCCCCCGCCGACGGATGCCGACGCGAAGCTGATGCACGCGGCCGACGCCGCGGTGTCGATGCTGGAAGCGGCGGAACAACTGGTGAACTTGCCCGCGGCCGTGCCTTACGGGTTGCGGGTCGAGCCGTCGGCCACCATGACCGCCCGCCAGTTATTCGAGGCAGTCTCTGCTCCGCTCGCTGTGGCCAGCGACCCAGTCCACAACACTTTGAGTTGGTACCGACGGCAGTCCCTTCCGCGAGACACGGACGTCTCGACGGCGCGGGCGGCCTGATGTTTTTTTCCCGTCACGGAGGACATTCGATGCGCACCTTGATTCTTGGAGCGACGGGCCAAATTGGCGGTCAACTGGTGGCCGAGTGCGAACACCGCGACGACGCGGTACAAGGGACGTGGTACCGCCGGCCGCACGCCAACTTTCTGCCGCTGGACCTGTGCGACGAGGAATCGGTGCGTCAGTTGATCGAAGACTTCCAGCCGGAGGTGGTCTACCTCGCGGCTGGGTTGAACCAGATCGACTTCGCCGAATCGAACCCGCACGAGTGCCGGGCGGTGAACGTCGATGGTGTGGCCAACGTCGTGCGGGCGGTGGCCGACGGCGGGGCGAAACTCGTGTATTTCTCGTCCGCCTTGGTCTTCGGCGAGTGCAAGACGGCCCAGAAGGAAGACGTTATCGCGTCGCCGCTGAACGCTTACGGCGCGGCCCAGGCCGAGGCCGAAACGCTCATTCGCGATACCTTGCCCGAACGGCATCTGATCGTTCGCACGAACTGCGTCTATGGTCCGGAGGAGCGCGGGCGGAACCGGGCACTGCACGCCGTTCGACGGATGCGCGACGGGCAAACCGTGACAAGCACCGATGAGCGGACCTGCCAGCCGACCTTCGGTCCCGATCTGGCGACGGTCGTAGTCGATCTCGTCCAGCACGGTTGTACCGGCACCTTCCATGTGGTCGGGCCGGACCGCATGACCGAGTTCGCCTTCGTGCGGATGACGGCGTTCATCTTCGGCCTCGACTCCGACCTGGTGGCGAACGTGCCGGCCGCGGACCTTGGTGAAGAAGCGATGCGGCCGAAAGCCTCGTGGCTGGACCGCGCGAAGGTTCGGGCGGAACTCGGCCCGAAGGCACTGCGGGCACCGGGCGAAGGCCTGCGAGCGTTGCGGAAGGCCGAGCAAGTGCCGGCATTGGCTCGGGTGGCATAGCATATACGCCCGCGGCGCGAGCAAGGGAATTACACCCCTTGCTCCCGCCGCGGGCGTGTATCGTTACTTCTGAATCAACTTCTCAAACTCGTCCTCGGTTAGCACTTTCACGCCGTGTTCGCGGGCTTTGTCTAGCTTGCTGCCGGCGTTGTCGCCGGCGATCAGGTAGTCGGTCTTCTTTGACACACTGCCGGACGCCTTGCCGCCGTGGTCCTTGATAAGCTGCTCGATGCCCGCCCGGTCGTACTTCGTTAGCGTGCCGGTCACGACCAGCGTCTTTCCTTGAAACACCTGCCCGCCCGGTGCAGGGGCCTTCGGCTCGTGCGTGAGCTTCAGGCCGAGTTCTCGCAGCTCGCGGACAAGCTGTTCGCCTTCCTCGCTGTGGAAGAAGTCGTACACGCACTTCGCCCGCTTCGGGCCGACGCCCTTGACCTTCGCCAGGTCGTCTTGCTTAGCCGCCACGAGCGAATCGATACTTGGGAAGTGCTGCACGAGTAGGTCGGACATGCTGCCACCAACACCGTAAATGTTGAGGGCCGCGAGCAACCGGGCAAGGCCGCGGTCTTTGCTCGCGGCCACACCGGTGACGAGGTTCTGGGCCTTCGTGTTGGCGAATTTTTCGAGCGTCAGCAGTTGCTTCACGGTCAGTCGATACAGGTCGGTCACGCGAGTCACGAGGCCGCTGTCGACGAGTTGCCTGGCAACCTCGTCCCCAAGACCGTCGATGTCCATGCGCTCGCGGCGGGCGAACGAGATGATCCGCTGGGCCACCTGGGCCGGGCAGCGGCCGACGTCGGCACAGTAGAAGCCGTAGCTCGAGTCCGACTCGTTCTTCTCGACCGGCCCGCCGCACGCCGGGCACTTCTCCGGCCACACGATCGGCTTCTCTTTGCCGGTCCGCGATTCGACCACCACAGCCACGACCTGCGGGATGATCTCGCCGGCCTTCTCGACGACGACCGTGTCGCCGTACCGCACGTCCATCTTCTCGACCCACGAGGCATTGTGCATACTCGCGCGGCCGACCTTCGTGCCGGCGAGCTGAACCGGTGGGTCGAAGAGCGCGACGGGCGTGAGCTCGCCGAACTTGCCGACCGAGAACTCGACGCCGCCGAGTTTCGTGACGCCCTGCTCGGCCTCGAATTTGTATGCCTTCGCCCACCGTGGCACCTTGCTCGTCGCCCCGAGTCGCTGCCGCAGGGCGAAATCGTTGACCTTCACCACCATGCCGTCGGTGTCGTACCCCAGGTCGCGACGTTTGGCTTCCCACGAGTTGCAGAAGTCGATGACTTCGTCGATGGTCGTGCAGAGTTTCGTGTGCGGGTTGACCGGGAAGCCGAAGGTTTTGAGCGTGTCGAACAGGGCCATCTGCGTCGGGATCGTCACGCCGTCGGCCGCGCCGAGGCCGTAAGCGAAGAAGCTGAGTTTTCGCTTCGCGCACTCCTTCGGGTCGAGTTGCTTGAGGGTGCCGGCCGTCAGGTTGCGGGTGTTCGCATAGGGTTCCTCCTCGGCCTTCACCCGCTCTGCGTTGATGCGAACCAACTCGGCCCGTGTCATGTACACTTCGCCCCGCACCTCGAAGAGTGCAGGGGCGGTCGTGCTGCGGAGTTTCAGGGGGATGCCGGTGATGGTCCGCAGGTTGTGTGTCACGTCGTCGCCAACGCTGCCGCTGCCACGGGTCGCGCCTTGTTCGAGTCGGCCGTTCAGGTAGGTCATGGACATACTCACGCCGTCGATCTTCATCTCGACCGTGTAGGACACCTCCACCGTGCCCGCGGCCTTCCGAACGTCGGCGTCGAACTTCCGCAGGTCGTCGGCCGAGTAACTGTTCTCGATCGACATCATCGGCACGCGGTGTGTTACCTTCGCGAAACCCTCGATTGGCTGCCCGCCGACCCGTTGCGTGGGGCTGTCCGGCGTCGCAAGTTCCGGGTGCTTCTTTTCCAGGTCGATCAGTTCTTGCAGAAGGCGGTCGAAGTCGCGGTCGCTGATTTCGGGCGAGGCATCGACGTAATACTTGTGGTTGTGGTGGTCGATGGTCTGCCGCAGGGTGGCCGCACGGTCGCTTGGCTTAGGCATTGCATGGACTCGGTGGGGAAGGTGTGTGCCGGATTTTGGCCACAACTACGGGCCGGAGCAAGGTGAGAAGCGGTTGAGGGTGGAAATTTACCCCGTCGACGGGTCGCGGATGCTGGCCGTGCGTGCGGCCTGGCCCGCCGGTCGGATTGATCGGGCCGAAATCGTCAGAATCGTCCCACAATTCGTCGATCCCGCCAATCAATCCTCGGCCCACGGCCGTAGAATCTACCGAGAGCCCCAGGGTTCCCGTCGAAATCTTCCGCCCTTTTGATGTTATCTTCTCCAACTCGTAGGGATGGACGATCATGCACATTCAGCGGCTATTATCTGTCGGAACCGTATTACTGTTGACCGCGATACCCGCACTCGCCCAACACGGTGGCGGGGGCCATGCAGGCGGCGGGGGCCATGCAGGCGGCGGGGGCCATCCGGGTGGTGGCGGGCATCCGGGTGGTGGCGGGCATCCGGGTGGTGGCATTTCTGCCGGAGGTGCTGGGCACGTCGGTGGGATTCCGGGCGGTGGCTTTCGTCCCAGCGGCGGCTACTCGGCCTACCGCGCCGGGTCCGGCTTTGGAATCAGCTTGGGCTTCGGCTCGCCGTTCTACGGCAGCGGGTATGGCATCGGGCCGAGCTACGGGTTCGGCGGCTACGGAT
>JBBQCQ010000376.1:0-4894 GCA_038318835.1 Gemmatales bacterium
GGCGTTCCACCGCGACTCGATGTTGCTCGCCACGGGGTTCATCGACAAGGAAGTGGAACGCGGCGTGAACCTCAGTTTGCAACTGAAGGTGACGAACGCCGGCGTGGCCCACTCGCTGTTGAACCTGACGTGGCTGGGCCAACCGCAGCCTCGGGCCTTCGACCTACACGTGCCCTGGGAAAGCCCCGCCGGCATGACCCCCGTTACCCTCAGCTCCGCCGTCAACGGCCAGCGGAGCGGCGAAATCGTCTTCCAACTCCACATGCTGCCCCGCCGCGGGTAACACCACCAAGTCGGCCTTTACACCTTCGCACATCCCTGGCATACCCCCTGTGTCGGTGGCGGCTCGTCGGGGGACGGGTCGCAGGTTCGGGGGGATGTGTTATGTACCGCTTCGCCGCCAGTGGGTTGGTGGTGGCCGTGTGCGCTGCGATTGGCTTCGCGGACAGCACCGCTCCACAGCCGCCCAGCAAGTCCAAGTCGGCCGCGAAAGCGGCCACGCCGCAACGGCCGTCGATCATCATCGCCCCGCTCAGCCCAGACGTGCTGGCCGAGGCCGTGAAGGAAGAACAGAAGGCGTGTACCCGTCGGCTCGATGCCTGCGCGAAGTTGCGGGAGATCGCGGCCGCCAAGAACAACGACGCCCTGCTGCAACAGATCGACGACCTGGAGAAGCAAGCGGTCGAAATCTGCCAGGCGCGGGTGGCCCGTCTGGGCGTCCGCAGCACGGCGACGCGGCGGAGTGTGCCGACGACCGAGCCGGCGTTCGATGCCGCGAAGGTGGCCCCGCCTGTCGCGATCGACAACGGAGGGGGGAAGTAATGAAAGCCATCCTGCTAATGACGGCCGGCCTGATGCTGGTCGGGTCGGGGTGCCTGCACTTCAAGCCGATCGGCCCGCTCGCCGGCCTGGCCGCACCATCGGCCGACGGCGGCACAACCGACGCGCCCGAGCCGATCCTGCGGGAAGCCCCGCGGCCGACGCTGCCCTCGGTGTACGTGACGCCGAGCGAGATCACGCCCGCCAACGCCGACGAGGCCGTGAAGAGGCTGGCCCAGGAACTGGAAACCGACCGCCGCTCGATGGACGCGATGCCCCGCTATGCGGAAGTGTCGATCGTGAAGTGATTCCCAGATAGCCGCCGGTTTACCGGCGGCTAGATTTGGGCGTCGTGGACGGCCGACGCCACCAGCACGCCGTCGACGCCGACGTCTGCGAGTCGGGTCACGTCGTCGCGGCCGCGCACGCCGCCGCCGGTGAGCAGTTCCACCTTCGGGAATCGGTCGCGGATCGCCCGGCACGCGTCCAGCGTTCGCGGTCCGTCGCCCGTCCCCACCGATGCCAGATCGAGCACGATGAGCGTCGGCACGCCCATCGCCTCGGCCGCCGCGGCCACGCCGAGCACGTCCCGCGGCGACGCCACGCCCCACTTCCTCCACCGCCCCAGCAGCGAACCGTCGAATAGGTCGATCGACACGGCGCACCCGGCCGGGTGCGGGCGGAACGCCGACGCGACGCCGGAATCCCAGGCCGTCTCGGTGCCGACGACCGGCCGGGCGTTCGCGGGCACGAGCCGCACGTCGGCACTCGTTCGCACGCCGAAGTCGAGCCAGACGGGGACGGTGATCGCACTCAGGAATTCGGCTACCGCCGGCGACAGGCCCTCGGAGTGCCCGCGGATGGCGTCGAGGTCGGCGACGTACAGTTCCGCCGCACGGGTGGCGGCGAGCAGATCGGTCGCAACTTGCAGCGGGTGCGTGGAGGTGGTGACGCGACTGACGACGGGCCGATACTCGTCGCGGCGACCGCCGATGGCTCGCACGACGTGTCCGCCGAGGATGTCGAGGACGGGGATGATGCGCACGAAAGTGAACTCACCAGCAGAACCTGGCGAGCCGAGCACCGTCAGGTGCCGGGTGAATGGCAACGACATTCACCCGGCACCTCACGGTGCTCGGCTCGCCAAATTCATTTCTTCTCTTGATAGCTCAGCAGGTACTTCCGCCGCTGGTCGGCGAACGCTCGCAGGGCCATTTCGCGGCCGCGACTGCCGTCCTCGGCCGTGTCGCCGGTCGTTCGCTCGAAGGCCTCGAACGGTTCCAGCTTCTTCGTGTCGGCCTTCAGTTCCGCCGCGATCAAGTTGCGGTACTGGGCCACGACTGGGCCGAGGGTCTTCCAGTCCAGCGACTTCTCGGCGATCGTCTTCACGTCCGCCAGGTACTTCGCCCGCAGACTCGGCACCGCGAGAATCTTACTCCGCAGTGCCTTGCGACTGTCCATCAGGCCGACGAGCGGATCGAGTTCCAGGCCGCCACCACCAGCAGGACCCATCCCGCGGCGGTCAACACCGAACCCACCGCCACCGGGAGGGCCGCCAGCACCGGGACCGCCAAGACCACCACCACCGGGGCCACCGAAGCCGCCACCCATCGGCGGGCCGGCGTTGGTCTGCATCTCCTTGAGTTGCTTCCGCTGCTCGTCGGTCAGGAAGGCGTTCAGCTTGTCGTCGGTGGCCTTCTGAATCGCGGCGAGTTCCTTCTTCTGGGCGTCGGTCAGCCGCAGTTGGTCCTGTAGGCCGGGGGGCATCACTTCGCCCGGCTTCGGCATCGCGAACCGCATCCCGCCGCCGCCGCCAGGGCCGCTCGCCGCGTGGAACGATTCGTTCATGTCGTGCGGGATGAAGTGGAACTTGCCCTTCTCGTCGAGGTAGATCGTGAAGTCGCTGGCCCGCGTCCAGAAGCCGTCGCCGTTAATCATCGTCACGTCGAGGGCCAGGAAGTACAGGAGGCCGTCGAGGTCGAGCATCGGCAACAGGGCCGCTTCCAGTTGGTCGGGCGGCGTCTGGTTCAGCGTCTTGGCAAACTTGATGAACGCCTGCCACGACTTGTCTTCGTCCTTCGACTTGATCGTGTAGATGCGCTTGTATCGGGCCGGGTCGTCGCCGAGGTACTCGATGCCGCCCTGACCGCCGGGGCTGCCGCGGACCTTCCAGCGGGCACCCTTATCGCTGTTGTAGTTCTCCTTCGTGAAGTCCTTGTTGAACTGCTGCACGTTGGTGTACACGCCCCAGTTCTCGCCGTTGATGACGACCTTCACGAAGTTCGCCTTCGGGGCCGGGATATACTGCCGGGCGATGTGCGAGTACAAGACGGTGCTCATCGCCGTCGCGTCTTCGTGGTTATTGAGCAGGTTGAGCGTCTTGTAGCCGGCGATCTTCTGCTTGCTGTCGGCCATATCGACGGCGAGATTCATGGACCGCTTCGAGCCGGCTCGGACCATGCCGTAGGACGACATGCCGCGGAAGTGGATGCCGACATTGTGGTACGCCTTGCCGTCCACTATCACCTCGGCCGGCACGTCAACGTCGGTGCCGTGGAAGTCTTCGAGTTCCTGCTCCCAGTTCTTGTTCTCGAAGGTGATGAAGATCGTGCGGAGGACGGTGGGATCGTACAGCGACTCCTTGCCGTAGGTCTTCACTTCGTCGGGCTTGACCATCTTCCCAGGCGAGGGTTGTTCGCCCCGACCGCCGCCCGGCCCGCCGAACCCGCCGCGGCGACCGCCACCGGCTGCGTCCTTCTTGAGGGCTTCGCGGGCGACATTGCGTTCCTCGGCGTTCAGCCAGCCGTCCTTGTTCTTGTCGTAGTCCTTGAGCACCTTCCGTTCCTGGCCGCCAGGGCCGCCGGGGCCACCGCCGCCGAACCCACCGCCGGGCGGCTGAGCCATCAACGGAGCCAGCAGCATGAGGAAGCCGAGGCCGGCCACACCGAACGCACGCGAAGTCATCATCAATCCTTCACACAGAGGGGAAATAAATTGCCTCCGAAGAGGCGAATGGATTTGTTCCCTCCCCCCTTGAGGGGGAGGGTTAGGGTAGGGGGTGTTCGCTTCCACATCGCGTTAGTTGTCCTTCTTCTCTGGCGGGCGACCACCACGGTCGCCGCCACCCGGACGACCGCCTTCGGCACCCGGACGACCGCCTTCACGCCCGCCGGGGCCGCGGTCCTTCATCTCCTTGAGTTGCTTCTTCTGGTCCTCGGTCAACAGCTTCTCGACCTTCTCGTCGACTTCCTTCTGGAGCGTCGCGAGTTGCTTCTTTTGGTCGTCGGTCAGCTTGAGTTGCTCGACGATGAACCCCGGCAGAATTTGGCCGGGCTGCCCCATGCCCCGGCCCATGCCGCCGGGACCGCCGGGACCGCCACGTTCGCCACCTTGCCCGCCCTTGCCGCCCTTGTCCTTGCCTGGTGGTTGGGCGTTACCGATAGCCGCGAAGGCCAGGAAGCCGGTGATGAGCAGCAGTTTTGCAGTCAGTCGCATGAGTCGTTCTCCAGAGTGGGTGATCGTGGGGGACACTCTGAGAAACGGCCAAGATGTGAGAGCCGCGACAGATGAATGTTTCATGAGCGGGTTATTTCAACTCGGCCTGGGCCTTCTTCGCGGCGGCCACGACCTTCGCCTCCCAGTCGGCGTCATCGGGGTGGAAGGGGAACGTCACGCCGCGGGAACTGTTGACCACCGCCCCCAGGCCGTTCGCGTCGAAGGCGGCCTTCACGTCGGCGGCGGTGCCGCCCTGCGCGCCGTAGCCGGGCACCAGGAACCAGACGCCGGGCATGGCCACCCGCAGTTCGCGGAGTTCGTTCGGATGCGTCGCCCCGACCACGGCCCCCACATCGCCGCGGTTCGCGTTCCACGCCGCTACCGCCTCCGCAACGTGCCGATAGACCGGCCGGCCGTCGCACACCAGGTCTTGAAACAGCCCCGCGCCGGGGTTGCTCGTTCGCACTAGCACGAACAGCCCGCGACCGCCCTTGCGCGCCGCCGCCACGAAGGGCTCGACGGCATCTTGCCCGAGGTACGGATTCACCGTGAGCGAGTCGGCGTCCCACGTCGGCCCGAA
>JBBQCQ010000377.1:0-4871 GCA_038318835.1 Gemmatales bacterium
GTCACTTCTTCACACGAATCTCGTAGTAGCGGTTCGTCTGCCCGGTGGGCTTCTGGGCGGGATCGGTGTTGCCCGGAACGGGGGCAGACGGATCGCCGCCGTGCAGGGTAGCGACGCCATCCTTCACGGCGTACTCGAACGCCTTGCCAGTGACCGGGTCGAGCGGCAGCGGCACCGTGCAATCGGCGAGCTTGGTCGGGAGTTGGCCGTCGTGGTCGAAAGCGTAGAGGCGGATCGCTTCGATGGTCCGCAGGTACGCGACTCGTTGTTGAAGTCGAACGTGGGCGGCCTTGATTTTACGATTCGCGGGAAGGAGCCAGTCGGCCATCAGCGATTGGCTGGCCTTCGACTGCTTGTCAATTTCATTGGCCATCTTGAGGGAATCCAGATGCGGCAGATTCTGAATCGCCATCACATCGTCGAGCAAGACTTCAAACTGCCGGATGTCGGCGGTCACGATCAGTTGAAGGTCGGGTAGTTTCTGGACGAGTTTCGCATCTGTGCCGGTATCGACGAGGAACTTGCGGGCGGCTTCGAGCTTCTTCTTGTCCGTCGCACGAATCGCCATCTGGAGCGAGAACTTCATGGCCTTTCGATCGCTCGGGTCGGCATAGTTCGGGTCGGCATAGTTGCGGAGCTTGTCGATCGTTTCGAGATGCTTGTAAAGGTTCTCTTCGGTCATCGGCTCTTGCGCCTGGGTGAACGGCTGAAAGTAAATCTGAGAGATCAACGGTTCTCCGCCCACACAGATTCGCGGGTTGAGGACATAAGCCGGAATTTCCGTGAACGACCAGTACAGGTTCGGGCAGTTCGGCTGTTGGAGCATTTCTTCCAACGCTTCGAGGCAAATCGACTCGATCGCGATGCCAACGAGGAAGCCGATGAGCGTGGGGTGCGATTCGAACGACGACGCGAGGCCGTAGAACGTGCGGGCGGAATAGGTTGCCTTCTCAAAGTCGCCCGTGCCGAGTTCGTAGCGCATCCGAATCTTCAAGACATGCGCAAGCTCGCGCATCTTCTGCACCTCGGGAAGTAGCGTGCCGATGCCATCCTCGCGGAGGTTGAACCAGATTTGCCAGTCGGCGCCGAGTTGCCGGGCGCCCTCGTCCACGTCGCCGAGGGGCCGGCCGCGAGACGGGAACGGGTCGCCGCTGTTTCGATACGCCAGACCGCTGAGGTTAGCGGACCCCGAGAGCGGCCCGGCCTTCAAGTTTGCCACGAGATCGGCGAGCGACAGTTCGTTGAGGCGGTCGCGCTTCTCGCGCAGCTCCTTCGAGAAGTACGCGTCTTGCTCCATGTAAGACCGCATGAACGTGGGTACGCGGTTGCCGGGCTTCATCTCGGTGTACTGCGGCGTGAGGTAATAGCGCGACAGCGGCTTCTTGACGGCCGTCGGGTGGAGTGTGAGCGGGATCGTGAGCTTACCGTCTTTCGGTTCGACCGGCGGCAGAGGTTTGGGCAAATCCTTCGGATCGGCCGACGCTGGTTTCTCGGTGAATGCCTTCTGCGTGGGCGTTTGCGCCTGGGCGGTGAAGCAGAGCAGGCTCAGAAACAACAACGAGCGCATGGAGAACTCCACTTAGGGTTGGAAATTTCGAGTGAACACAGTCAACGGCGGCCGCGACGGGCTGGACGATAGCGGGGTCGATTTCGATTCGACATTCGGGTTTCGCGTCAGGGCCAGCAGGCTGTAGGGATCGAGTTCGGGCACAGACGATGCGTCGGGAGCCGACGGGCGAACCTCCGGCACCACTGGGGCAATCGGCATCGGATCGGCCTTCGGCCAGAACCACAAACCGAGCGTGACGATTTGCGAAAGCAACAGGCCGAGCGCCGCCCACTTCCAGAATCGCGGTGGCTTCACCGAGGCTCGGCCGGCCGCGAACAGCATCGCGTCGCGGTCCACGGCGCCTGGTGTGAAGCGAGCGAGTTTGCCGATCACGTCTTCTTCGGACATGCGACCCCTAACCTTTCCCGCAACGCGGCGATGCCCGCTTCGTACCGCCGGTGGGCGGAACTCACGGAGCAACCGACCGATGCCGCGACCTGTTCGAGCGTCAGTCCGCCCCAGAGGCGGGAGACAACGACTTCTCGCTGATCCGCCGACAGCGATTCGAGTGCGAGGACGGCAGCCTCGGCGTCCAACCCGTCGACTTCCGCTTCGGCGAACCACTCGACCCTGGCCGATCGCTCCTCCCGGACACGCCGGCGGCGGTCGGCCTTGCCCGCGTCCATTGCTGCGTTGCGCACGACGCGGAACAGCCACGCGGCCGCGTCGGTCGGCGGCGTGCGTTGCGCGACGTAGCGGCAGAACGCCTCCTGCACCACGTCTTCCGGCGTGGCACACCACGGACGGGCGTACAACACCAGCGCCGCGGCGTATCGGTCGATGAGTTCCGCGAGCGGCCGAACAGTCATGTCAGAAGGGAGACGACGGGGGCCGAAGAATTTTCCGCGGGCGTCGCGGAATGGTGGATAAACTCGAATTTATCGAAGGTTCACCCCTGCTTCACCCGTCGCGGATAGATTGCCTGCGTTCGCCGACATTGTGGCGGACACCCTTTCAACGGAGGCCGGTCATGGGTCGATTTCTGATGCTCGCCGTTGCGGCGATGGTGTGCGGTGGTGCGACGGTGCGAGCGGACGAGGTGAAGGTCGAACTCGTCAAGTTGCCGAAGGCCGTGTTGGAGACGGTGAAGAAGCGGTTCCCGAAGGCGGAACTGAAGGAAGCCGCCAAGGAAACCGAAGGCGACAAGGTCGAGTACGAGGTATCACTCGTCGACGGCAAGACGAAGTACGACGTGATGCTGACGCCAGAAGGCAAGTTGACTCTGATCGAGAAGACGATCGACGCGAAGGACCTGCCGGCTGCGATCGCGAAGATGATCGAGGAGAAGTACCCCAAGTCGAAGATCACGCTGGCCGAGGAAATGTACAAGGTCGGGGCCGACGGCAAGGAAACCCTCGACTACTACGAGGCGCTCCTCGACACGGCCGACAAGAAGACGATCGAGCTGGAGATCGGCACGGACGCGAAGATCAAGAAGACCGAAGACAAGAGCGCGGAGAAGGAAGAGAAACCGAAGGACAAGAAGTAAGCGTTCGCCAGGATCGCTCATGAGCACGCGCATATTGGTTGTCGAGGATGACGCCACGAACGCGGATTACCTGATTCGCGGCCTCCGCGAGGAAGGGTTCTCCGTGGAACTGGCCGCGGACGGCAGCACGGCCCTCGTGCGGCTGGAACAGGGCGGCTGGGACGTGGTGATTCTCGATTGGTGGCTGCCGCAGGTGGACGGCCTGTCGGTGCTCAAACGATACCGGGCCAGTGGCGGCACTGTCCCGGTCCTCTTTCTCACGGCCCGCGACGATGTGCCCGCCCGCGTCAGTGGACTGAACGCTGGGGCCGACGATTACCTCTGCAAGCCGTTCGCCTTCGTGGAATTGCTCGCCCGCATCCGTGCCCTCGTCCGCCGGCCGGCGATTCCGACCGATACTTACCTCCGCTTCGCCGACCTCTCGCTCGACCTCCTCAGCCGCACTGCTCTGCGAGGCGGCCACAAACTCGACTTGACGGCGAAGGAAGAAGCGTTGCTCGCGTTCCTACTCCGGCACCCCGGCGAAGTGCTTACCCGCACGCGCATCTACGAACAAGTCTGGGACGAACGGTTCGACGGCGTCTCGAACACGCTGGAAGTCCACGTCATGGAACTCCGGCGGAAGCTCGAAGCCCGTGGCCCGCGGCTGATTCAAACGGTCCGCGGCCGCGGCTACCGACTCGCCGCGGAAGAGAACGTATGACGCTCACGACCCGCCTGCGTGCGTTCCTCCTCGGCACGGTGGCCATCGTCCTCGGCGGCTTCTCGCTCACGCTGTATCTCCTCGCCCAACGCCACCTCACGCGGCAACTCGACGATCACTTGACCGCCACCTTGAACACCCTCGAAGCGGCCGCGGAGAACGACCCCGACGGCATCGAGTGGGACCGCGAACACCGCACCGTCAACCTCCGCCGCCGACACGACTACCCGATTCGCTGGGTCGTCTTGGCCGAGAACGATCGGGTGCTCGATCATTCCGGCGAACTCTGGTCGTTCGACACCCCGACCGGCGGACGCTACGCGGTGACGGACGACGAGGGGCACATCTGGAAAACGGACGAGCGAATTCTCCACGATGTCTCGCCGGTTACGGCCGATATCGCGCCGACGAAGCACCGCCGGGTGACAATCCGTGCGGCCATCGACACACATTCCCTCTCAGCGAACTTGCAAACACTGGCGGCGGCACTCGTGGGCGTTTCGCTCGGTGTGCTGGTGCTGACTGGCTTGACGGCGGGTTGGGTCTGCCGTCGGGCGTTGAGACCGATACGGTCGATGGCCGAGGAAGCGAGAACGATCACCGCCGACACCTTCGCCGCACGGCTGACACGGCCCACCGCCGGGGACGAACTGAGTGCCCTGGGTGAGAGTTTTAACGGGTTGTTGGATCGGCTTCAGGAGGCCTACGAGCGGCAGCAGCAGTTTGCGGGGAACGCTTCGCATCAGTTGCGGACGCCGCTGGCCGGGTTGCTCGGGCAGGTCGAAGTGGCCCTGCGGCATCCGCGGGACGGTGCGGAGTACCGCCGGGTGCTCGAAACCGTGCATGAGAGCGGTCGGAAGTTGACGGAGATTCTCGATTCGCTGCTGTTCCTGACCCGCGCCGATGCCCAGCAGCTTTTGACAAACCGACAGAATGTCGCGCTCGGCCCGTGGTTGCAACAGCACGTCGCCGAGAGCTGGCGAATGCACCCACGAACCACGGACCTGCAACTGGAACTCGGAGTGGATGCCGAGGTCGCCGTTGTGCCGATGCTGTTGGCGCAAGCCTTC
>JBBQCQ010000378.1:0-4869 GCA_038318835.1 Gemmatales bacterium
GGACTTCGCGGGCGGAACCCAGCGTTCGCCCCAAAGGTAGCCATCGGACCGCAAGACCTGCACGCGGTCGGCCACGCCGAACTGGCTGGCGTACCGCTGGATCACGGACACCTGCTTCGCGTTCCCCTCGATCAGCCTCGCGTCTGTCGCCCCACGGCTGACCGCCTCCATGCCGATCACGCCCGTACCCGCGAAGATGTCGTAGAACGTGCGGTTCGGCACGGCGTTGCCCAGAATGCTGAAGAGCGCTTCTCGCACCATCTGCGGCGTCGGACGCAGGTTCTCGTGGACGAAGCACGTCATGCGTCGGCCCCGGAGTGTGCCGGAGATAATATGAACTTGAGTCTTTTCCACGGTCGCCCCAAAAGTAGCGGTGCCCGCGCAACCGCGGCTCCACTGTCACTATCCGGGGCGGGGGCCATTTTCGCAAGTGGGCGGGTGATGTTTGTTTCCGACCGTCGGTCTTGTTTAGACTGGGGGTAAGAGAACCGAGGGAATGCGATGCGGCTACTGGTACTCACGTTGAGCCTGTTTGCGACGGCCGCAACTGCGGCCGAGCCAACAGCGGGTGAGCGGGGGAAGGCGAAACTCGAATCGAGGGCGTACATCCCGGCCTTCTGGCCGCGTGGGGCATACGACCTGGCCTGGAAGCAGTGGAGAATCGCGGAGAAGCCGAAGGACTACGCGGCCGCGTTCAACGATCGCTACGGCTTGCACCCGGCCTCGTACAAGAACGACGGCCTGCCGATGGGTTTGCGATCCGCCCCGTACCTCGCGTTCGTGAAGGGCATGGGCCTCGACTGCATGACCTGTCACGGCGGCAGCATCTTTGGCAAGAGCTACGTCGGCCTAGGCAACAGTTCGCTCGATGTTCACTCCCTCTTTGAAGACCTGTACGCGGCCGGCAACATCCCCGCGAAGTTGCCGTTCACCTTCTCGCAGACCCGCGGCACGAACGAAGCCGGTGCGTTCAGCGTGTACCTCCTCGGCTACCGCAACGACGACCTGACTTTGCGCGAAGACCTCCGCGACCTGGGCCTGCACGACGATAGTTGCGAGGACGTACCCGCGTGGTGGCTGCTCAAGAAGAAGAAAACCATGTACTACGTCGGGGCGACCGACGCGCATTCCGTCCGCTCGATGATGCAATTCATGATGCACCCGCTCACGCTCCGCAAAGACTTCGAGAAGGCCGAGGCCGACTTCGGCGACATTCGCGAATACCTGATGACCCTCGAACCGCCGAAGTATCCGCTCGCGGTCGATCGCACACTCGTCGATCACGGGCGGGAACTGTTCACGGTCAACTGCACGAAGTGCCACGGTACCTACGGCGAGCACGCGACCTACCCGAACAAGATCGTCCCGCTCGACGAGATCGGCACGGATCGCAAGCGATTCGAGAACATCGGCCCGCAGTTCGGAGAAGCGTATGCGAAGAGCTGGTTCGGTCAGGAGAATCCGCCGAAGCCCATCCGCCCGACATCGGGGTATCAGGCACCGCCGCTCGATGGCATCTGGGCGACGGCCCCGTACTTCCACAACGGCAGCGTGCCCACGCTCGACGGCGTGCTGAACACGAAGGCCCGGCCCCGAGTTTTCACCCGAAGTTTCCGCACGACCGAGGAAGACTTCGACGCCGTTCGCGTCGGCTGGAAGGTCCGCGAAGTTCCACCGCCCGCGACGACGGCCAACCCCTACGAGCGGCGGAAGATCTACGACACAACGCAACCCGGCCGCGGGAACGGCGGTCACGATTACGGCGACGCCTTCACACCAGACCAACGGCGGGCCGTGATCGAGTATCTGAAAACACTCTGAAAAACCTCTCCCGTTTGGGTTTGCTCCCATGCCGCCGCGAACGACTCCGGTTCCCATCTCTCTGCCCCGCTCCCGCCGCATTGCGGTCGTCGCGGTCGCGTTCCTCGCGGTCGGGTTGGTCGGGGGGGCGCTGTTGCTCCGCGGCGATGGCAACACGCCCGCAGACGGGAATCAACCGCCTGGGCCGGCCCCGGAGGGCATGGCGTGGGTGCCTGGTGGCGAGTTCGTCATGGGCGATGATGCCAGCCAGGACGGCGACGCACGAACGCACACCATCATGGTGTCGCCTTTCTGGATGGATCAGCACGAAGCCACGAACGCCGAGTTCGCGAAGTTCGTGACGGCCACACAGTACGTAACGATGGCGGAGCGTAACCCGAACGCGGCTGACTTTCCGCCGGACGTGAACCCGGCCGACTTGGTGCCGTTCTCAGCCGTCTTCCAGTGCGCCGACTGCAATGCGAAGGCGTGTGACGATGACACAGCCAAGCGACTCAACGCCGGACTTCCCGCGAGCCACCCGCCATGGTGGGTCCGCCGCACGGGGGCCAGTTGGCGACACCCCGACGGACCCGACAGCAACCTGGACGGCAAGGACAACTGGCCCGTCGTCCACATGGCCTGGACCGATGCGGCCGCTTACGCGAAGTGGGCCGGGAAGCGATTGCCAACCGAGGCCGAGTGGGAGTTCGCCGCCCGCGGCGGCTTGAAACAAGCTCTGTTCGTCTGGGGTAACGAGCCGCAGGGCACGAACGGCCGGTACTTTGCCAACACCTACCAGGGCCGGTTCCCCGCCACCCTCGACCCGCGGGATGGCTTCGCCGGCGTGGCACCCGTTGGCTCGTTCGCAGCTAACGGCTACGGCCTGCACGACATGAGCGGCAACGTCTGGGAGTGGTGCAACGACTGGTACGACCCGGGCTACTACCTCATCAGCCCGAAGGTCAACCCGCCCGGCCCTGACGCCGGCGTTCAGAAAGTGCGTCGCGGCGGGTCGTACTTATGTTCCGACGATTACTGCCGGCGATACGTGCCCGGTGCCCGCGACAAGGGTTTGCCGGACGACTGCGCCTGCCACATCGGCTTCCGGTGCGTGAAGGACATCCCGTGACCCGTTCGGGGTTGCGGCCGGTTCCGCGGATTCGTTAGACTTTGCTTTTCACCCCCCTCAGGATGCCGGCATGGAGGCCGTTCAGCCGTCCGACTTTGTGCTCGATGTCGAGCGCATCGTCGAGCCGTACACGGGCTTGCCGCTCCTCGGCGTAGGCGGTTATGCCCCGTCGGCCGACTGGACGATTGAAGTCCGATACGACCACGAAACCGCAGCAGTTCTCACTCCGCGACTCGATAATGGCTGCTTCCATTTCTCGACACAACTGCCGCTCGAATTGGCGGAGCGTGTGCGAGTCGTCGCGGTCGGGCCGTGCGAACACGTGTTGTTCGATCGACCGCTCTCCGAGGTCGGACAGCGTGCGAATGAGTCGGCAGCGACTGTTCCGGGCGGCATCGTTGCCCGTGCGGTTCGCAGTGTGACGACCGGCGAAATTCTCTCTCCATCGCGGTGGCTCGCCCGCTTCGGCCGGGCCTGGGAACTGCGGCGAAAGATCGCCCACAAGCTCGGCTACAAACTGCTCGCCCGCCGCTTTCGCCCGCGACCGGCTTACGATGGCTTCGTCGAACGAACGCCGATCAGCGCCGCCGAGACGCAACGACAAATCGCCGAGTCGGCGCGGTTCCGCTATCGGCCGAAGGTCAGCATCCTGATGCCGGTCTACAACGTGCGGGCCGAGTGGTTTCGCGAAGCCGTTGCGAGTGTCGTCGCGCAAGTCTACGACAACTGGGAACTGTGCATCGCCGACGACGCCAGCACGAAACCGGAGCTAATCGCGGAGTTCGCAAGGCTCACCGACCCGCGAATTAAACTGACGCGACGCCCCACCACCGGGCACATCTGTGCGGCGACGAACACCGCGGCCGATACCGCCACGGGCGACTACATCGCGCTCCTCGACCACGACGACACGCTGGCGGCGGATGCGCTCCTCGAAATCGTGCGTGTCCTGCAAGGCCACCCGGAAACCGACTTGCTCTACAGCGACGAGGACAAGATCGACGCGGTCGGTCGGCGGTACGATCCGCAGTTCAAGCCCGACTGGTCGCCGGAACTGCTGCTTAGTTACAACTACGTCAACCACTTCACCGTCATCCGCCGCCGGCTGTTCGAGAGCGTCGGTCGCTATCGGGTCGGGTACGAAGGCTCGCAGGACCACGACCTGCTTTTGCGAATCACGGAGAAAACCGACCGTATCCAGCACGTGGCCCAGGTGCTCTATCACTGGCGAGCACACGCGGAATCGACGGCCCATCGCGCGACGCAGAAGACCATCGTCCACACGGCCGGCCGGCGGGCCATCGAAGACGCCCTGATGCGGCGGAACATCGCCGCGACATTGTTCGTCCCCCCGTTCGCCGAGAAACTCGGCCTACCCGTCCTCGCTCTGGAAGGTGCGAACGCCGGGCCGACGGTGGCCGTCATCGTGTACGGCAATCACGCCGGAGCGACGGCGCGAGCCGTGAAGGCGAACACCGCCTATCGGAACGCGACGACCTACCTCGTTCTCGAAGAGGCGTACCCGGCCGACGCCCTGAACCGAATGGCCGCGTCGCGGACGGAAGAGTTCTTGTTGTTCCTGCAAGGGGGAACGGAGCCACACGACCCGCGATGGCTGTCCCGACTGGTCGCGCACTTCCAGATCGCGGGCGTCGGTGCGGCCGGCGGGCTGATTCGCGACCCGCACGGCACCGTGATTTCCGCCGGGACGGTCCTCGGCCAGCACGATGGCACCGCCCCCGACGACGCTTGTCGCGGGCTGACGGCCGAGCAAATCAGTTACTACTTCTACGCGGAAGTCACACGGAACACCTCGGCCGTGGGGCAGGGGTGTTTGCTCACCTCGCGGGCCGCTTTCGAGCAACTCGGCGGTTTCGATGCCGACCGCTTCGGGCAGACGCTGTTCGACGTAGACTACTGTACCCGCCTCCGCGGCC
>JBBQCQ010000379.1:0-4865 GCA_038318835.1 Gemmatales bacterium
GCGAGTGCCCTGAACCGCATTCTTCACACGGGGCTTCCCGAAAACCCAAGGCTCCGGGGGCACTCGCGGAGCGAGTGCCCGACACTTACGACCGCCGAACGGTCGGTCGGCGGGTCGCAGTGCGAACGGGCGTGCGACCGCCGAAGCCCAGGAATCGGAAGATCAGCATCACGCCGACCGCGCCGAGAATGCCACCGCCCGCGATCTTGACCACCCGCAGCGGGTCTTCGGTTTCTCCGCCCGTCGTCTCGTCCACCGGCGTGAGGAACGTGAACTCGCCGGTCAGCTTGCCCGCTTCCTTCTCGACCTTGTCGTAGTTCTCCACATCCGCGAACGCCGACACGCACACGATCGTGTCCGCCGGGCCGTAGACGAACGATTGATAGTTCACCTTGTCCTTCTGCCCGCTCACATCGCTGACGAGGCGCACGCCCATCGTCAACACCTTCGTCTTGTCGTCGTACTTCGGCGGGTGCGTCCAGGTGCCCACGGTCGTCGGCACACCAGCCACGCCCTTCACTGGTCGTTGGCTCTCGTGAAATTTCCGCTGCCATTCCAGCAGTTGTGACCGCACAGCCGGTTCGGCCAGGGTCTTCAGGTCGAGGCCCTTCAGCGGGTCGTCGGGCAGCACCAGGAGGATGCCGTACCACGTCGGCTTGTCGCTCATGAGGATGTACCCCGACTCGTCGCCGAGGATCGGGAAGCCGGTCAGTTCGCCGAACTCGGGCAGCTTTTCCTCGGCCACGAACCGATACCCGGTGGGCACGCGGAAGTTGGCCTTGCTGCGAAGATCGGCGGTGAACGGCCCGACGCGGGCGAGGCGGTAGAAGTTGGTCTCGTCCAGGCCGCGGGGCGGGCCGGCTGTCAGGGCGACGGCCGCGAGGCCGAGGAACACGCCGGCGAGGGCGAGGCGAACAGGGAGACGGCCGAGCATGGAACCACCCGAGGCGAGAAGGCGGCCCCATCCGGTGTACAGAAAAGGAACGGGGCCGAACCAAATCTAGGTCGGCCCCTCCGTCTGTCAAATCCTTCCGACCGTTACTTTTTGCCCCCGACGGCCGCCTTCTTCTCGGCGATCAACTTGAGAAGCGCCTTGTGCGGGTCGGCGAACTTCGCCAGCCCTTCACTCATCAGCGTTTCTTCCAGGTGGCCGAGGTTCACCTTCTGGTCGATGTCGGCCAGCACGTTGGCCGGCGGCAGCTTGTCGATGTTCTTGGAAATCGTCCGCCCGCTTGCCTGCACGGCATCGTTGGTGGCCGGCGGGTTCGTCTCGATGTCGCTGCCGGCGAACGCCTCCACGTACTTCCACGCGTCGTCGGTCTTCTTCTTCGTGCCGGTGCTCGCGAAGATCATTTCCTGCTTCCGCGGAAAACCCTTGTCCGCCCAGAAGTCCTTGTTCAGATTCCAGATTCGCTTGGCGTTCACGATGCCGACCTGCCCCTGGGCTTCGGGGATGAGCGTCGGCACGTGCTGCTCGGTGTACACGTCCACACGGCTGACGAAGATGCTGTACACGGTCTTCACGGCCGCCTTGTCGCGGCAGCGCAATGCCCCGCGGTAGCACGCATTGCGGGCGGCCCGGTATTGGCTCTCGGTGAAGATGAGCGTGACATTCACCGCCACCCCGTGGGCGACGAGTTCTTCGAGGGCCGCCAGCCCGCCGGGCGTGGCCGGGACCTTGATCATGCGGTTGCAGTAACCGGCCGACCACCGCCAGCCGAGGTCGATGTACTTCAGCGTGCGTTCCAGCGTCGGCAGGTTGCGGACGGTGTCTTCGAGCAGCGCATCGAGTTCGAAGCTCACCCAGCCGTCGTCGCCTTTCGTTTCCTCCCACACGGGCAGGAACACGTCCTGCGCGTCCTTGACGAACTTATCGGTCATGGCCCAGGCGATGCCCTCGTCGTCGAACCCCTTGCCGGCGAAGTGCGCGATGTCCGCATCGAACCGTCCGGTCTTGACGAGGTCCGAGATGATGATCGGGTTCGAGGTCGCGCCGGTGGCCCCGAAGGCCTTGTTCTTGACGATGAGTTCCGGATCGACGGAATCGAGCCACAGCTTGGTGCCAGCAGAAACGATCGATTGCAGCGGGGTCATGAGAAGCCTCCGAGGATGGGGTGAAGCCGTTGGGGGACATGATATGGAAGAACGGGGGCCGCGGAATCGCCAGCGAATTCGGCATCCGTTCCATCGGGTGTCGCGTATTGAGGAATGCCGGTGCCGTCGCGAGCACCCCACGTCTACCCCCTTCCCCATCCGCGAGGTCGGAGAACCGTCATGGCTCAAAATCCACCCCCGAAGACCGTTCCGAGTCGGGCCTCGGTCAAGAAAACGAAGACCCCCACGCTGGAAGTCGATGTCATCGCGGAGGTCGTCACCGACGGCACCACGACCGACGCGGGCACCCAGGGGTTGACCAGCCTCACGTCCGTCGGGACGGCGGACGTCGGGGGCAGCTTCGCCCTCGCGCCGAACTACGATTTCGTCACCAAGAACAACCAGGACCTCATCTCCAAGATCACCAGCCCGGCCGTGGTCAAGGGTACGGTCACGATTCAGACCGTGTACGGGCCGAGTTCGACGGCCGCGCAGACGTCGGCCTACGGCCGGGGCACCACCCCGGACGACGAGAAAGCCGGCAACACCACCCTCGGGTTCCACGAGTCGTGCCACCGGGCCGACTACCTGACCTACCTGCGGACGAAGGCTCTGCCCACGTTCAGCGGCAAGGTGGGCCAGACGGTGGCGGTCTTCGACAAGGCGTCGGCCGACTTCCTGAAGGCCGTGCAGAAGTACTTCGACGACATGGACGTCGACAGCGCGCGGAAGACCGACGAAGTCGGCTATAAGAAATCGACCTTCGACGCCAAAGGCCCGCGGCCGTGAGGGGAAGAATCGCACGGTCACTCGCGGGCCGGGTCGATGAGACCCGATCCGATTAACGCGCGGGCGAACGCCGCCGCCGTCTGACACGCGAATTCGGTCCAGGCGGAACTGCGGCGGAAGCCGACCACGTCGCTGATGCCGCGAACCGAGAGGACCGGGATGTTCTCTTGCGCCGCGGCCTCCTGCACGCCCCCGAGTTCCATCTCGACGTGCCCCACGGCCCGCGCGACGGATAGCCACTCCTTGGCCACCTCCGAGTCTTTGACCAGCACGTTCGACGTACCGACCGGCACGATCCGGTTCAGCGGCGGACGCGGCTCACGGTCGGCCGGGAAGTTGGCCCGTAATCCCTTCTGAACCTTCAGCCGCCACGCCTTGTCGCCGTAGAACGCTTTGTCGGACGGCTTCTCGGGCACCAGCACTTTCGGCTTGGGCATCGACACCATCGCCGGCCCTTGCCACTCGCCAAGTTCCTTCTGGCACGTCAGGCCCGGTAACTCTTTCAGCAGGTACGCCACGTCCGGGTGAACGCGATCCCCGCCGGGGTTCTGCTCCGGGGCTTTCCCCTCCACGGCCGCCGTGACGGCGAAGTCGTAGACCCGGCTCGCCAACAGCACGTCGCCCAGGGAGTACTCCTCGGCCGGGAACGCGCCCGCGATCCCGACCAGGAGAATCCACCGCACCTTGCCCTCCTGGATCATGTTGTTCGCGCACTGCTGGGCCGCCTTCTGCCCTTGCTCCAGGCAGCGGGTAATGAGGACCGATTTCTCGCCCTGGGGCGTTGGCACCTGGCCGAACAGGTACGGCTGCTTCCGCCCGCGAATCCGTCGGAGTGGCTCGAAGCGAAGTTCGACGGCCTGGTACTCCTCGTCCTTCATTGTGATAATGCCAAAATCGACGCGGTCGGGCAGTTCCTGATCGTCAGCCCCTTTGTCCGGCGATTCCAGGCCCGTCCGGGACCACCGGCGTGCCCCGTGGACGGCGAACCCGGTTTCAAAACTGGTCCCGGTTCCGTTCAGAGCGTACCCGCTCAAGCGTTGCTCGGTATCGACCCGCGCGATCAGAGATTTCGCACCCACGGCTCTCCCGCCAGGCGGGATGAATCGATCGATCTCCTCACGAATATTTTCGAGCACCGTGGCGTAATCGATCACGACGCCGGGCTGATTCGGCACGGGGATCATCTCGGTCGCTTGTAGTTCCTTGATCGTCCGGTGGATGTCGGCGAGCTTCTCGCGGATCAGCGAGAGCGCCTCCCGCCGGGTCGCCTCGTCACCCTGCACTTGAATGTAGATTCGGCTCTCCTCGACGCTGCCGCGGACCAGGCAGCGGTTGCCGTGAACTTGTAGCACGGCCCCATCCCGCCAGTACGTCTGGGCCACCTTGCGAGTGGGGTCGGGGAATGTGAGGTGGTTGTGCATCTTGACGATGAACCGGCAGACCAGCCCCGGCGGCAGCACGTTGTACGCGACCCGGAAGTTCAACGACTCGGGCGACTCCTCCGGCTGCCAGCCGACGTTCGGCTCGTCCTTCGGTAACCGCTCCGGCACCAGGAACCGATCGCCGGCTGAATCGGGGAAGTCGAAACACAGTTCGAACTTCCGCATCAGGTCGATGACGAAGCCGTGGGTGTCGGCCGGGAATCGTTTCGGATCGGGGAGAAGGGTGCCGACATCGTCCCGCCGAAAGACGCCACGGTCTTCCGTCAGCTTCGGGTTCGTGATGACGCGGTAGACGGCGTCGGTCACCCAGGCCGGGTCGAGGACGTTGGTTTCGCCAAGCTGGTACGGGCCAGTCGGGTCGTCGAAGTTCAGGGCCACGCCGAGATCGTGCAAGAACCGCAGCAACCGCTCTTGCTCGTTGTGGTCCGTGACGGTGTGCTTGATGCAAAGTTCACCGTACTCGTCCCGCGTGATGAAAGTCCGCTGGCTTTCGGCCCACTGCTCGATCTCGCGTTTCACCGCGAAGTAGTGGGGCGGAAC
>JBBQCQ010000380.1:0-4859 GCA_038318835.1 Gemmatales bacterium
GGAGAAAGTGTTAACCATCACGCACCGACTCGCGGTGCGATCTGCGGCGGGCGTCCGCGAACTGAACGGCCAAATCTCGCCGCCGTTCGGCCGCGTGCAGAAGCCGTCCGACAACTTGCCGTTCCTGAGCCGCGACGAGCGGCCGATTCTACTGGCGTGCCGCTTCCCGGCGTTCCTGCCCGACAACTACCGACTGGAAGCGACGGGCGAAAAGGCCACCCTCGACGGCGTCGCCTGCGACGCCTTCCGCATCGGGAAGTTCCAACGGCTCTGGGCCGACCCTGTCCGCGAGTACGCCGTCGTGCGGTACGACTGGAGCGAAATCCGGTACGACATCCAACACCAGCGGCACCCGACCGCCGGTTGGCTGCCGTCCGGGTGGACGGTGGCCAAGCACAAGCCGGACGGCAAACTCGTTTACACGGCGACAGCCACAGTGGAAACGACCCGCTACGGCGAGCGTTTCCCCGACGATCTGTTCGAGTTGCGGTTCCCGGCCGGCGTCCGCGTCCAGGATGAAGTCCGGGGCGGTGAGTTCATCGCGGGTGCGGACGGCGAGTTGCTGCCCGCCGGCCCGGAAACTCTGCCCCCACCGGCCCCGGCCCGTACCTGGACCTGGGTCCAGCGAATCGGCGTGGGGGCCGGGGTCGGGTTCGTGGGCGTCCTCATGGTGGTCGGCATCGGCCTGTTCCGCTCACGGTGGAAACGAAACGGCCCCAGTGTTCTGGGGCCGGTGTGAAGTCTCCCAGGCGGCGGGGCTGGTCAATCGACATTCACTTCGCCACCGGCGCGGGTGGCCAGGGTGCCGAGCGAGCGGATCGACATGTTCTCACTCAGGAAGCGAACGGAACCGTCGGCCATCACGACGTTCGCGCCGCCCGTGTGCATGGAATAGAAAAGATAACCCCACTCGTTGGAACCGTTGATCTTCATCGGCGTTGGGGGCGGAGTCGTCAGCGCACCGCTGTTCCAAAGGATCAACTGGCCGATTTCGTACGGGTTGTCGTTCGTCGCCCACGCGCCGCCGCGAGCGCGGGCCGTGGTCGGTTGTCCGGTCACCGTGTTCGCCTTCGCCACCATCTTGCCGGTACGGTACACGTCCTCCCGGCCGGCATCCTCCCCGACCATGATCGTGTTCGACAGGCCGTCGGTAATCGATGCAATCCGGTTGGACGGCCGCGGGGCCGTAACCGCCGTCCAACCGACCATCACCCCCGTGCGGTCGCCAGTCAGTTGGTCGGTCCCAGTCAACCCCGCGTTCGTGTTGAACGTGGACGCGATGCCTTCGACGGCGAAGTAGTCGGTACAGGCCCCGATCTTGTTCGGGGGCGAGGTTTCATACTTGTCTTGCACCCGGTCCGGGTCGGGCGTGGACGGGCACTGGAGCAACCGCAGTTGCGTCCGCGCGAGCGTGCCGTTCGTACTCGCGGCCGAATCGATCCACCAGTTTTCGGTCAGGTTGTACTGGGCCAGAATGGCCCCCTGCTCGATGTACGGCATGGCGTCGGGGACCCAACTTCGCTGGGCCGCCTCGGGGATGGTCGTGTCCTTGAACCCCCGCTTTGACATGGGGAACTCGGCCCGGGCACTCTCGTAGTTGTGGAGGGCCAGGCCGATTTGTTTCAAGTTGTTCGAGCACTTGATCCGAGACGCCGCCTCTCGCACCTTCTGCACGGCTGGCAACAACAGGCCGATCAGGACCGCAATAATCGCGATCACCACGAGTAACTCGATGAGTGTAAAACCTTTGCGACGTATGAGCATCTGGAAATACCTGGAGCGAAGTAGTCGGGTGGATCAGCCCGTTGCGAAGTGGGCTGATTTTATGTCGACCAGCGTGGTCGTTCGACGGCCGCATTAGCAACCGATGTGCCGCGTAGTAATTCAGTCGAAAATGAGAAATTGGCAGCTGCGGCACCGCCAGAGTGAATAACTGATGGCCGGCCGTGGCAAAAAATTAGCCACCTCACGTTCGTGCAATTTGCAGCCAGAGCTTGACCAGCTCACTTTAACCGTCGATAATAGGGAAAACCCGCCCTCCGGTTCGCTCCCGCGAACGTCTCGACTTTCCATAATGCTGCGATCCTTCTCTGCCCTCTTACTGGCCGTTTTCGTCTCTGCCCTCTCGGCGTCGGCCGACACGGGTGAGCAGATGTACGCTATCCAGTGTGCCCGCTGCCACGGCAAGAACGGCGAGGGGTCGAAGAAGTACCCGAAGCCGCTCGCCGGCGAGCGGTCGGTTCCGCAGTTGGCCGAGCAGATTCAGAAGACGATGCCGGAGAACGATCCGGGGTCGCTGTCGAAGGACGACTCCGCGAAGATCGCCGCGTACACCTACGACGCCTTCTACTCGATGGCCGCCCGAGAGAAAAAGAACCCGGTGCGGATCGAACTCGCTCGGCTGACAGTGCCGCAGTACAAGAACGCCGTCGCCGACCTCCTCGGCAGCTTCCGCGGCGGCAACAACAACACGACGTGGGACGCCACGAAACGCGGCCTGAAGGGCGAGTACTTCAAGAACCGCAACCATGGCCAACGGCAGATCGACCGCCTCGACCCGGAGGTGAAGTTCGACTTCGGCACGAAGGCTCCGGCCGAGAACGGCTTCGACGCGAAGGAGTTCTCCGCCCGCTGGAGTGGTAGCATTCTCGTGCCGGAGACGGGCGAGTACACGTTCACCGTCAAGAGCGATCAGTCGGTTCGGCTGTGGGTGAACGACAACAAAAAGGCGATCGCCGACGGGTACGTTAAGTCCGGCGACGGCAACGAGTATTCGGGCACGATCTTCCTCCTCGGTGGGCGGGCTTACCCGATTCGTGTGGACTTCTCGAAGGCTCTGCAAGGGGTGAAGGACAAGGACCCGAAGCCGAAGCCGGCTTTCGTGCAACTGCTCTGGCAAACGCCGCACGGCACGGAAGAGATCATCCCGGCCCGGCACCTGTCGCCACAGTTCTCGCCGGATGTGTACGTCGATACCACGAAGTTCCCGCCCGACGACCGCAGCTACGGGTGGGAGCGCGGCACGACGGTCTCGAAAGCGTGGGACCAGGCCACCACCGATGGCGCGTTCGATGCGGCCGCGTATGTTTCGACGCGCATCAACGAGTTCGCGAAGACGAACGAGAAGGACGACAAGCGGGCCGACAAACTGAAAGTCTTCCTGCGGCAGTTCGCGAAGACCGCCTTCCGTCGGCCGGTCACCGACGACGTAGAGAAGATGTACATTGCCCGTGCCATCGAGAGCACGCCCGACGTGCAGGCGGCAGCGAAGCGAGCGGTGTTGATGATCCTAAAGTCGCCGCGATTCCTGTACCGCGAAGTTGGCGGTACGCCCGATCAATACGACGTGGCCGCCCGTCTGGCCTTCGCATTGTGGGACTCGATCCCCGACGCGGAACTGCTCGCGCTCGCGGCCAACGGCAAGTTGAAGACGCTAGACGACGTGCGGAAGCAGGCCGACAAGATGACGGCCGACACCCGCGCGAAGGCGAGAATTCAGGGCTTCCTGCACCACTGGCTGAAGGTCGATCACGCTCGCGACGCCCAGAAAGACCCGAAGCGGTTCCCTGGCTTCGACGCCGCCATCGTGGCCGACCTGCGGACCTCGCTCGACCTGTTCCTGGACGACGTGGTATGGAGCGACAAGTCCGACTTCCGCCGGTTCTTCAACAGCGACGAGATGTACCTGAACGGCCGGCTCGCGAAGTTCTACGGGGCCGACCTACCGGCCGACGCGGCGTTCCAGAAAGTCGCCTTCGAGAAGGGTCGGCGGGCCGGCGTGCTGACGCACCCCTTCATGATGGCGACCTTCGCGTACACCGGCGACACCTCGCCGATCCACCGCGGCGTGTTCGTGGCCCGTGGCATCCTCGGCGTCGGCCTCAAGCCACCGGCGGAAGCGTTTACCCCGCTGGCCGCCGACCTGCATCCGACGCTTTCGACCCGCGAGCGGGTGGAATTGCAAACGAAGGGCGTGAACTGTCAATCGTGCCACGCGGTCATCAACCCGCTCGGCTTCGTACTCGAAAACTACGATGCCATCGGCCGCTTCCGGGCCGAGGACAACAAGAAGCCCGTGAACCCGACCGGCGGTTACCAGACCCGTGCCGGCGAGCAGAAGACCTTCGCCGGCGCGACCGACCTGGCAAAGTTCCTGGCTGAAAGCCCCGACGCCCACACCGCCTTCGCCGAGCAGATGTTTCACCACCTGGTGCAACAGTCGATCCGCGCCTACGGCGCGAATCGCGGGGCGGACCTGCGAGACTCGTTTGCGAAATCGGGCTACAATGTGCGACAATTAGCAGTCGAGATCGTATCGACCGCCGCTGTAAAGGGACGAGAGAATTAGCCGCAGATGGACGCCGATAAACGCAGATCAAAACTGAAAAATTGAATATGGTTTTTATCTGCGTTTATCGGCGTCCATCTGCGGCAAAAAATATCTTCGGAGTGACCTGTGAACCAAACCCGACGCGACTTTATCCGCACGCTCGGCCTATCGGCCGCGGCGGTGCCGTTTCTGTTGAACCTACCGAGTCTCGGCTTTGCCAACCAGGGCAAGCGGAAGCAACGGCTGGTGGTCATGTTCTCGCCGAACGGCGTCGTGCCCTGGAACTTCTGGCCGAAGGAGACGGGGGCCGACTTCACCCTTCCGACGAGCGTGAAGCCGCTGGAACCGTTCAAGAAGCAGACGCTGTTTCTCAACGGCGTGGCCGACAAGATTCGCGGCGACGGCGACGGCCACATGCGCGGCATCGGCTGCTTGCTCACCGGCATCGAGCTTTTCCCTGGCAACATCCAGGGCGGGTCGGACACGCCGGCCGGGTGGGCGAAGGGGTTGTCGATCGACCAGGAAATCA
>JBBQCQ010000381.1:0-4842 GCA_038318835.1 Gemmatales bacterium
CCAGATCGACCCGGCGAACATCGGGTTCCGTTTGGTCCGGTCGGGCCTTGTGCCCGATCTCATCCCACAGGCGAACGCACACGCCCGGCCGCGTTCTACCGGCCCGCCCGGCCCGGAGATCGGCCGACGCCATCGAGATCGGCACCAGCAGCAGCCGGTCCATTCCGACAGCCGCGTCGAACTCCAGTTGCCGGGCCTGCCCGGAATCGACCACGACCGAGACGCCATCGACCGTCACCGATGTTTCCGCGACATTCGTCGCCAGCACCACCTTCCGCCGGTCGAGCTGCTGCAACGCCCGATCCTGCTGTTCGGGCGGCAGTTCGCCGTGCAGCGGCAGGACGGCGATGGCGGGTTCCAGATCGGCCAGGGCGTCGGCCGTGCGGCGAATCTCGCCGAGGCCGGGGAGGAACGCCAGTACGTCGCCGTCGGCTGTTCGTAACGCTTCGCGAACAGCGGCCGCGGTCGCTTCGGGCCACGATGATTCGGCCCGCTTCGGTCGGTAGCGAATTTCGACTGGGTACGACCGACCCTCGCTCGTCACGACCGGGCAGCCGCCAAGGTACGCACTCACCGGCCCGGCCTCGAGCGTGGCGGACATGACCACCGCACGCAGGTCTGGCCGCACCGTTTGGCGAAGAAGCCGGACCATGCCGAGGCCCAGGTCGGCATCGAGGCCGCGTTCGTGGAACTCGTCGAAGACGACGGCCGAGATGCCGTCGAGGAAGGGATCGTCGTGCAACATCCGCAGGAGAACGCCGGGCGTGACGGCCAGCACGCGGGTCCGCGGGCCAGCCTTGCGGTCGAAGCGAACGTGATAGCCGAACAGATCGCCGAGCGGGGAGCCGTGCTCGGCGGCCATTCGCCGCGCGGCCGCGCGAGCCGCAACGCGGCGAGGTTCGAGCAACACGATCAGACCGGGTCCGGCGTCGATCAGGGCGGGCGGCACGCGGGTCGTTTTGCCCGCCCCGGTCGGTGCCCGCAACACGACCGCTCCGGCGTCGCGAAGCCGGGCGAGCAACTCCGGCAAGACGGCATCGACGGGGAGCGAAGTCATGCGACCGTTCACTCGGGGTGATCAATCGCGTTCACCAGGTCTTCCAGCGCGGCCGGTTTGACGAGGTGCTGGTGGAAACCCGCCGCCTCGATCCGAACGCGGGCCTCGGCATCGCCGCGACCCGTGACCGCCACCAAAATCATCGGCTCGGTCCCGGCCTGTTCGCGCAACAGGCGGGCCAGTTCGTCGCCGTCCATGCCCGGCATGTTCAAATCGATCAAGCACGCATCCGGCTCGAATTCGGCAGCCACCCGGAGAGCGGTTGGGCCGTCGTAGCATGCACGCGCGTTGTATCCCTGAGCGGTGAGCAACGCTGCCTCCGAGTCGGCCACGTCCTGGTTGTCGTCCACGCACAGGACGCGGGCGACCCGCGGTTCCGTTGCAATCACGACCATCGTTGTGCCTCCTGCGTTACACGGTGGGGTGAATTCCGTTCGGTCGTCACACAATGTTCCCGGCCGGCACGCCCGGGGCCGCGCGGGACCGCGCTGCCCCGGCGAGCAGCGTCAGAATGACGGCCGGATCGACCGGCTTGACGAAGTGATACGGAATCCCGGCAGCACACGATAGGCTGCGACAGGTCGCGGCCGTACACCCGGACAAGGCCGCCACGAGGGGCGGTGGGTTCAGCGTGCGCAACCGCCGGGCCACCTCCCAACCGTCCATGCCAGGCATGAGCAAGTCGAGAATGACCACGTCGGGCGGGTTTGCCTCGGCCAATCGCAAGGCATCGCGGCCCCGATAGGCGATGAGGGCCGCGTGCCCGTGGAGGGTCAGCAGTTCGGCGAGTGAGTTGGCGGCATCGGGGTTATCGTCGACAATGAGGACGGACAGGGGTTCGATGGTGTTGTTCATAGGAAAGCGTACGGGGCGAAGGGTGAGGTTTCCGGCCCGGGTTTGTTTGTGCATCATTGTAGCCGAGTCGCGGGGAACGGGAACACGATTCGTCGGAACGACCACGGCGTGAAGTCAACACTCGACGCGGTTGACGGCCAGGCCGCCTAGCGAGGTCTCTTTGTACTTGTCTTGCATGTCCGCGCCAGTTCGCCGCATCGTTTCAATGACATGGTCGAGCGAGATGCGGTGTGTGCCATCACCGTGGAGGACGGCCAGCCGGGCGGCGTTCACGGCTTTGATGGCCCCCATCGTGTTCCGCTCGATGCACGGCACCTGCACCAACCCGCCGACCGGGTCGCACGTCAGGCCGAGGTTGTGCTCCATGCCGATCTCGGCCGCGTTCTCGATTTGCTCGTTCGTGCCGCCCATGACGGCCGCCAGACCGGCCGCGGCCATGCTGCACGCCACGCCGACTTCCCCCTGGCAACCGACCTCCGCGGCCGACAGCGAGGCGTTCCGCTTGTAGAGCATGCCGATGGCGGCGGCCGTCAACAAGAACATCCGCCCACCCGCGGCCGTTGCCCCCGGCACGAAGCGATAGTAGTACGCGAGGACCGCCGGAATGACGCCGGCCGCACCGTTCGTTGGAGCCGTCACGACTCGCTCCCCGGCCGCGTTCTCTTCGTTCACGGCCAGGGCGAAGAGGCTCACCCAGTCGAACACGGCCAGCGGATCAGCCGCCCCGCCGGCCGTCAGCGAGCGGTGCAAGTCGAACGCCCGCCGCTTCACTTCCAGGCCGCCCGGCAGTACGCCGCTGGTCGCAATGCCGCGTTCCATGCAGGCGGCCATCACGGCCCAGATCTGATCGAGGCCAGCTTCGGTTTCGTGCGTCGGTCGCCAGATGGCCTCGTTCGCCGCGATGATATCCGCGATGGTCCGTCCGGTCCGACGACCGATGGCCAGCAGTTCCGCGGCCGAAGTGAACGGATACGGTATTTCGCCGGTGCGACCGCCGGCCGTCGTTTCGCCTTCCCGCACCACGAACCCACCGCCGACCGAGAAGTATGTTTCCTGAAGGAGCACCTCGCCGGCCGCGGTGTACGCGGTGAATCGCACCCCGTTCGGGTGGAACGGCAGCGTCTCGGTTTCGTGGAACAGCAGGTCGGTATCTTCCCGAAACGGCACGACGTGTTCCCCGCCCAGGCGAAGCTTGCTCGTGCCGCGAATCACGTCCACCATCGCATCGGCGGCATCCGCATCGACCTTGTCGGGTTGCTCGCCACAGAGGCCGAGGAGCACGGCCTTGTCGGTGGCGTGCCCACGGCCGGTCAGCGCGAGCGAGCCGTACAGGTCGGTGACGATGCGCCCGACCGACGAAAGACCTCCGGTCGCCCGGACGGCAGACACGAAGCGGTAGGCCGCGACCATCGGCCCGACGGTGTGCGAACTGGACGGGCCGATGCCGATTTTGAACAAGTCGAAGACGCTCAGGTTCACGAGTCCTCCTACCAAGATCGAACACGGGTCATGCGACCCATCAGAGAGGAGTTGAAAAGAGCTTGTTATTTCGCAGTCTCGAACCCGGCTTTTTGCAGTTCCTCGTAGCCGGGTTTCAGCGGGCGGGTTTCGTACCCGGCGGCATTCAACAATTCGGCTGCCTTCAGGCTGCGCGAACCGGCCGCACAGTGCAGGTAGACGACCTTGTCCTTCGGGAAAAATTCCTTCAGCTTCTCGGCCGACACGCCGGCCTTCAGGTCCGACATTGACAGGTGCTTCGCCCCCTTCACGTGGCCGTCCTTCCATTCCGACTCTTCGCGCACGTCGATGAGCACAGCCTTGCCGTCGTCCACGGCTTTCTTCACGTCGGCAAGTTTGTCCTTCGTGTGCTCGGCCGCTCGAACAGTGAGCGGAGCGAACACGACCAACGCGACCGAACAGAAGACGAGACGGTTCATGGCAATTCCTCGGAGGCGACGAGCCGACCCACGGCCCTGGGGAACATCATACAGCGAACGGAGTGCGATTGCCGATGTGCGGCGGATCAATTCAATCGACCGCATCCCCTTCTCCGAGGCTTTCCCATGACAAGAGCGTTACCGTGTTCCCTCGCGTTCGTGCTGGCCGCGGCCGGTGCGCTGGCCCTGGCCCAGGTGCCCGACAAGAAGGACGAGAAGAAACCCACTGCGAATCCAAATTCGCAGTATCGGCTGGGGCCGGACTCGCTCCCGCAGGACGGCGTGCCGAAGGGGGAGCTTCGCGGCCCGTTCACGCTGCCGTGCCAGGCCTACCCTGGTACCCAACACACCTACTGGGTGTATGTGCCGGCCCAGTACGACGCGAAGGTGCCGGCCGCGCTCATGGTCTATCAGGACGGGCAGGCGTTCAAGGACGAGAAGGGGGACATCCGCGCCCAGAACGTGATGGACAACCTCATCTACCGCCGCGAGATTCCGGTCATGCTCGGCGTGTTCATCAACCCCGGCCGCAAGCCGGAACAGCCGGAGCCGACGCCATCGGAATGGGGCGACCGCACGACCAATCGGCCAACCGAGTACAACGCGCTCGACGATAAGTACGCCCGCGTCGTCACCGAAGAACTGCTGCCGGCTCTGGCGAAGGGTTTCAACATCTCGAAGGACCCCGAGATGCGGGGCATCGGTGGGTCGAGTTCCGGCGCGATTGCCGCGTTCACGGTCGCGTGGGAACGGCCCGATCAATTCCGCAAGGTGCTAAGTAACGTCGGCAGTTTCGTCAACCTCCGCGGCGGCCACGTCTACCCGGAGAAAGTGCTGGCCGTCGAGAAGAAGCCGCTCCGCGTGTACCTCTGCGACGGCCGCAACGACAACCGCGGCGTGCGGGGTAACGGCAACTACGACGAAAAAATGGACTGGTTCCATCAGAACGTCCGACTGATGAAAGCGCTGTCGCAAAAGGGTTACGACGAGAAC
>JBBQCQ010000382.1:0-4841 GCA_038318835.1 Gemmatales bacterium
GAAAGTGTCGGGCACTCGCTCCGCGAGTGCCCCGGCGGCTGCGGGTCCACGGTGTCGCCCCCACCCGACGGTTGCGGGGGCACTCGCGGAGCGAGTTCGCGACACTTCTCGCCGTTGCCTTCGCTCGGCGTTTCCCGAAGATACCCCGCATGGCCAACCTTCGCACCGCCCTCTACGACGTTCACATCGCCGCCCACGCTCGCATGGTCCCGTTCGCAGGCTGGGATATGCCGGTGCAGTACGCCAGCATCATGGACGAGCACAAGGCCGTGCGCTCGACCGTCGGCATGTTCGACGTGTCGCACATGGCCCGCTTCTCGTTCGGCGGCACCGGCGCAGCCGCCCTGCTGGAGCAGGTCTTCACCAACAGCGTCGGCACAATGAAGGAGATGCAGGTCCGCTACGGCCTCGTCTGCAACGCCGACGGCGGCACCCTCGACGACGTGATCGTCTACCGCTGGCCCTACGGCTTCGCGATGGTGGCGAACGGTTCCAACCGCGACAAAATCTTCGACTGGCTGAAACAACACGCCACCGGTGATGTGCAGATCACCGACGAAACGCTCTCCACGGTCATGCTCGCCGTACAGGGGCCGAAGGCGGTCGAGGCCGTCGCGGGATTGTTTGCCGACGACGTGACGAAATTGAAGTACTTCTACGCCATACCGACGCGCTACCATGATCGCGGGTGCGTGGTCAGCCGCACCGGGTACACCGGCGAGGACGGCTTCGAGATCACGGTGCCGAACGAACTTGGCGTCACCCTGTGGGACACGCTGCTGGCCCGCGGCGTGAAGCCGTGCGGCCTCGGTTCGCGCGACACGCTGCGACTCGAAGCCGCGATGCCGCTGTATGGCCACGAACTGACCGAGAAGATCGACCCGCTGCAAGCCGGCCTCGACTGGGCCGTGAAGCTGAACAAGGAGTTCCTCGGCCGGGCCGCCCTCCAGAACGCGAGCGAAGCGGCCGGCAATCGGCCGAAGCGCGTCGGCCTGTTGCTGGAAGGCAAGCGGGCGGCCCGCCAGGACTGCGTGCTGTTCGCCGACGAATCCACTCCCATCGGCGTCGTTACCAGCGGCAGTTTCGTCCCGCACCTGGAGCAGTCGATCGCGATGGGCTACGTCCCCCCGCGGTACGCTTCCGCCGGCACGCCACTGCTCGTGGACATTCGCGGCACGCACGTCCCGGCGACCGTGGTGCCGCTGCCGTTCTATTCCCGCAAGAAGTGAGGACCGCGAATATGGATTTGGACGCTCTACGCTACGCGCCGACCCACGAGTGGGCGAAGCAAGACGGCGACATCATCACCGTCGGCATCACGCAGTTCGCCGTCGAGCAACTGACGGAGCCGACGTTCCTCGACCTGCCGAAGGTCGGCAAGGTACTGCGCGTCGGCGAGGAAGCCGGCGTGATCGAGTCGGTGAAATCGACCAGCGGCGTGAACGCTCCCGTGGCCGGCGAAGTCGTGGAAGTGAACACGAAGCTGATCGACGACGCCGCAACGAAGCGGAAGGCCGACCTGACTTTGGTGAACACCGACCCATTCGGCGCGGGCTGGATGTTCAAGGTGAAGGTCGCCCCCGGCACGACTCTCGACAGCCTGCTCTCGAAGGCCGACTACGACAAGCAGATCGCGGGCCACTGACCGACTTCCTCTTGGTCTTCGGCCCCGGATGGGGCCGCAGGATGTCGCCACGGGTGAAGCGAAGCGCAACCCCTGGTCCGCGATTCTCCCTCTTCTGCCCTGGAGGGGCAACGGAAGCAACCTCATTCCGCCCCCTCTGGGGCGGAAACCCTCACACCCGTTTCCACGGGTTGCGCTGCGATTCATCTGTGGCCCATCTCGGCGTTTCGCCAAGTCCCCTTCGAAGCCGACGGATGCTCATCGACGATTGGGGCCGAGTCATCGACGGGAATCGATCCTGTCGATCCAGGCCGAGCGGGTGGTGACTGTGCCCCGAAGAGAACTGGCGGCAAGCGGACGCGACCAGCCTTACGACCCTTCAAACCACCCGCGGATTCCCTCTGGCGAGTGCGTGTGATCTGATGTTCAAAGACTGCCCCCAAGAGAGGACCTGCGGACATTTCTATTGGAGCCTGACACCCGCCGAATCGCTTGTTGCCCGGCCGCCATATTTGGGGTACAGTCTTTCTCACGTCCGTTGACCTCACCCCGGATTCGCGAGGCTCTCCCGCTCTCTCGCGATGGCGATTCTGTTCGCGTTCACACCCACCCTCCGGGCACAGAACGACTCCGATGTGCCCGACCGGCCGGTAGCCGCGTGGCACTTCGACGGGGCCGACGAGTGGGGCGTGACCAAAACCACGCTGCTCGAAGACGGACCGCGACCGCCGACCTACCCGGCCTTCGCGGCGACCAATCGGGCCGTCGCCTTCTCTGCGAATCATCCGAGCCTGACTATCCGCGAAGCCGACCACCCGAACGCCCACCTGCGGTTCGGGTTGGGCGACACGATCACGCTCGAAGGCTGGGTGCAGGTCGGCGAGTTGAAGGACGGCACCTACGCGTACCTCGTCGGTAAGGGGCGGACCGGCCAGAAGGGGTTCGCCGAGAAGAACCAGAACTACGCCCTGCGGCTGAAGGGGGAGAAGGGCCAGGCCCGCGTCAGCTTCCTGTTCGCCAGCGTCGGCACGAAGGACTCGCCGGGCGACTGGCACCGCTGGACGACTGACCGCGGCTTCGCCCCCGGCGGCTGGCACCATGTCGCCGTCCGCTACACCTTCGGCCAGCCGAAAAGCGTGAAGGGGTTCCTCGATGGCGAGGCCGTGCCCGGTACCTGGGACATGGGCGGCGCGACCGATCGCGCGCCAGTCGCGGATGCCGACGATCTCGCCGTCGGCACCGGCAACGGCGGCGGGGCGGGCAACTCCTTCCGCGGGAAGATCGACGACCTCATCGTGTGGCGGACCGCCGTGCCGGACGCGACGCTGCGGAACCGCTATCAGTTCGTACCGCCGCCGCCGGTCGTGAACCGGGCCGACGTGCCGCGCGGGCAGGTGCTGGTGCAACTGTGCGAAGGCGGGATGCCGTCGCGGAACGCCTGGCCCGATGTGCCGCCGGCCGCGACCGAGACGTACCGCGAAGACGCCTTCGGGTTCTTCGAGGTGCCGCAGAAGTACGTCGATACCGGCGTTCGCGGCGACCGGGTGGGGCCGTTCCTGTTGCGGTCGGCGGCCCTCGTGCCGATGCCTGCGGGCCAGCACCGATTGCTCCTCCGCGGTCGCGGGGCGGCGCGGCTGTACATCGACGGCAAGCTCGTGCTGACGACGCCCTTCCCGACCGGCGACGGCACCGGCCACGGCTCCGTGCGCACGGCCGACAGCTACCTGAACCTCGGCCCCGACTTCCGCTTCGCCCCACCTGGCAACCGCGAGGCATGGGCCACGTTCGATTCGCCCGGCGGCGAGCGGTTCGTCATTCTCGAAACCGTCGTCGGCAGCTTCCTCGGCAAGAGCCAGCGGCGGCCCGAACTCGGCGAAACCGTCGTGGCGATCTCGCCGCAGGGTCAGACGGGCTGGCAACTCCTCACGCCCGGCTCGCGGGTGGTGCCGTACACCGACGCCGGTTGGGCGGACTACCGGGCCGAGCGAGCCGAGCATCTGGAGAAGTTGAACGCGACGGCCCGCGAGGCGATGCGGCAGGAGCACGCCGGCTACTGGCAGAAACGCCGCGACACCGCCCGCGACTGGCTGGCGAAGACCGACGACGTGTCGGTGCCGCCGCTGCCGGCCGGCTATCCGGCGAACAACGCCGTCGATCACTTCCTGGCCGTGAAGATCGCCACGGCCAAGCAGCAGACCGCGAAGAAGGGCACGATCGATTTCTTCGAGCAGGTGCAGCCGATTCTCGAAGCGAAGTGTGCGAGCTGCCACGCCGGCGAGAAGACGAAAGGCGGGCTGCGGCTGGACAGTCGCACGGCCGCGGTGGAGGGCGGCAAGAACGACGGCCCGGCGATCACGCCCGGCGACCCGAAGGCGAGCGCGCTGCTGCACAGGGTTCGCTCGAAGGATGCCGACGCGGTCATGCCGCCGAAGGGGGACCGCCTGACCCACGCCCAGATTCGCACGCTGGAAACGTGGGTCCGCGAAGGGGCCAACTGGCCCGAACTGCGGGCCGATCACACGACTGTCACTGCGTTGTCACCGGACCTCGTGTTCCTCCGCCGCGTCTTCCTCGACACCGTCGGCGTGGTGCCATCGCTGGCCGAGATTCGCGCGTTTGAAACCGACGCCGCCCCCGACAAGCGGGCGAAGCTCATCGACAAACTCCTGGCTGATCCGCGGGCCGCCGATCACGGCATGGGCTACTGGCTGGACGTGCTGGCCGAGAATCCGAACATCCTCAACCCGACGCTGAACAACACCGGGCCGTTCCGCTGGTGGCTGTACGAATCGCTCCTCGACAACAAGCCGATGGACCTGTTCGCGACGGAACTGATCCGCATGAAGGGCAGCGAGCGGTTCGGCGGGCCAGCCGGGTTTGGCATCGCCTCGCAGAACGATGTGCCGATGGCCGCGAAGGGCACCATCGTCGGCACGGCCTTCCTGGGCGTGGAGATGAAGTGCGCCCGCTGCCACGACGCGCCGGCGCACGCGTCCCTTCAGCGCGACCTGTTCGAACTGGCCGCGATGCTCGGCGCGAAGTCGGTGAAACTGCCCGCGACGAGCAGTGTGCCGCTCGACAAGATTCACGAGGGCGCGCGCAAGCCGCTCATCGCGGTGACGCTCAAGCCGGGCACCGACATCGCCGCGAAGTGGCCGTTCGCGCGGTTCGCGCCGGAGGACGCGGGCAAGCTCGCGGAGTACCCCGACGACACCCG